>JAHDHE010000098.1 GCA_020631475.1 Tenacibaculum sp.
AAAGAGTTTGCGGTTGTTTTATCCTATAGACCTACGGATTTAAGGTGCAAATCCGCGCTATCGGGATTCTAATTGGTTTAATAATAGTGGAGTACAAAAAATAAAAGATTATAAGAGGTCAATAAATGACATAGAAAGCTCTATCTATGATTTTATAAAAGTAAAATAGTGATGTATAAATTTTTTGATAAAGTTAAAAACATTGACGATTTCTTTCTGATCAAGAGTTTGGTTATAGTTTTTTCAAAGGATGATATAAATAATTTCAAGGATTTAGTAAGAATTCCTTTGAAAGAAGGAAAAAGAAGAATAAATCCAATATGTATTGTTTCTGATGATGAAATTTACTTTAGTGATTATGAAAGTAAACCTTATGTGTTTTCGTTAAAAGAAAATAATTTAAAGAACTTTAAAGAGTTTGATTTTGAAAATTCGTTTTATAATTTGTGTCTAGGTAGTGTTTATGATACTAACGAAAATGCTAATTCAATTTTATTAGATTTAAGAACTGAGGATGTGATTTATGAATCTGAATATGATTTAAAAAAATCATTCATAAGTAATGAATATGTTTTAGGTGTTGTAGGCTTAAATGCGACACAATTCTTTTTCAAAAAATTGAAGGAACCTATAGAGTGGGTTATAGATCTGAAAGTATTACATGTTATTGGAGTTTTTGATGAACAAATCATACTACATCTACCTAATTTTATAATTGTAGGAATAGATATATATTCTGGAAAAGAATTATGGCGTGTAAATAATATATTTGGTAATTTATCTTTAGATGAATATGAAGGATGCAGTTTAAATAAATTACGAAGTCTTAGTTGGAATTTTGATGGAAGAAGAGGTTGTGTATTTCTTTTTTTTAATAATTATTTGTTGAGATTAGATTTAAAGAAAAAAGAAATTTCAGTTGTCAGAGATTTTAATGATTATGAAAATAAAGAAGAATGGTACTTTAGAGAAAGTAATTTATATTATAACAAGTTAACATTTATAGCTTCTAAGCGATTGGGAGCTTTTTCTAATTATTTTGGAGTTATAGATTTAGATACAATGGAAATAATTTGTTGTCAAAGGTCTCAATCTACTGCGTTTTATACAAAAGCACCTCAATTGAAGGAAGATAAATTATATATATTAGATAATAATAAGACTTTATATATTTTTAAAAAAGAAGTTTTACAGTAATGAATTTGTCTGAGCGAAATATATTTTCATTGTTTTTATTGCTTTCTACTTTTGTTGGTATACCCATTTTATTTGGTTGTATTGGTATTTATAACCATTTAGTAAATGAAACCCAATCTTTTTCGGGTTTGCCTAAATATATGTTTTTAAAAAAAAGCTGTGGAAAAGAAATAATACAAACTAATTGCTTGCAATTAGTTTTGGAAAAAGATACGCTTAAAGCATTATTGTCAGATACTGAAGCATTATTTTATACAAAAAATGAAAAAGAACTTTTAAATATAAAAGTTAAGTATACAAACAATAACATTAAAGAACTTATTATAGATAATAATAAAATTATATCACGAAAAAATTCATTATTTACAGGCATTATTTCTCTTTTAATCGGTGTATTCTTTTTGTTATTTTTTAAGTGGATTTGGTCAAGGAAATAATATCTTAATGACGAGGTTTTAAGATGTGGACTGTCTAGCATCTCTTCGAGTGATTTGCGTAATGAAATGAAGCAAATAGTATCGATAATTGTTTTCCGATTCCGATAAACGAGTTCTCGATACATTTTTCCTCCGCTATGCTACGATAAAATACTCAAACTAGTCAGGGTGTTTATTTAAGTCAGATAGTTGGCTTATAGCTCTATGTCAAAAACGGATGCTGATTTAACCCTGTAAATAGAAAAGTGTTATCCCTTACGATAAAAGAGATCTCAATTTAGTATATTTGTACCATTAATGGTACATTTTTGCAATTATGGAAATAATATCTAGTCGTGAATTTAGGGACAATCAAAAGAAATATTTTGATATGGTCGATGATAAAAAACAAGTTATAGTAAAACGTTCTAAAAATAGGGCTTATAAGTTAGTGCCTGTCACAGAAGATGATATGCTTGTTGAAATTCCTTTAGAATACAGGTGTGATCCTTATGAGTTTAGCCCTAGTGGCGATCCATTTTGGGCAGATAAACGTAATGTAGAAATCGTAAAAAAAGCTATGGAGCATAAAGATCAAATTAGCGATAAAATAAGTTCAGCAAAAGATCTTAAAAACTTTTTAGAGAATCTTTGATGTACACCTTAGATATTACGGTTCAAGCCAAAAAAGATATTGCTTTTTTAAAGAAAACTGGCGGTAAAACTAGTATCAATAAAATAGAGCAACTCTTACTAGAACTTATGCAGCATCCTAGAGAAGGAACAGGTCGTGTAGAACAACTCAAAGGTGATCGCCATGGGCAATGGTCTAGACGTATTGACAGAAAGCATCGCTTAATTTATACTATTGATGATGATATAGTTACTGTTACTATTATCGCTGCACGAGGACATTACGACGATAAATAACCAAGTGATACGCCTATCGGCGAGTGTTATTACTAATTCACTTGTTCCTTACAGTCACAGCGGGGCTTATAGTGTTTTCCGATTCCGATAGACGAGTTCTCGATACATTTTCTCACCGCTATGGCTACGATAAAATACTCGAACTAGTCAGCATAATTTTTATTAGTTCCACTATTGGACTTTCTGCACAATCGTATGAATCAAATCAAGGCTGTTATTTAGACTTTTGCCTATTTTGATCTTACCAAAAGCCTATTTTAGTACCTGTAAGCTTCTTTTTAATGCCATTAATCGAAAAGCAGCATGGAAAAAAACACAGCTGTGTTTTGTAATTAGTTTTGTTCGCATTAACAAAACCGAACAAACCACATAATAAATGAAGTACAAACAAATTATTTTCAACACATTTTTTGTTTCCTTGGCTGTAACAACCGGCCTGAATGGCTATTTCGGAGTGACCATGCCAGTGATTTCGGTCAAACAGTGCCACTC
>JAHDHE010000099.1 GCA_020631475.1 Tenacibaculum sp.
GTTGCTGCGTATGTTGAGCGTAACGGAGTACCTATTTTACCAACAATACTTGTGGTTACCACAAAATGCCCCGATTTATTTTTTATAAAATGAGGCAATAAGGCTTTTGTTAAAGCAACCGTTCCTAAATAATTAATATCCATCAAGCGTTTATCTACTGAAATATTAGTGTCTTTTACTAATGATCGCTGACTAATTCCTCCATTATTTACTAGAACATCTATTTTACCGAAAAAAGAAATTGCTTCTTCTACTTTAGCATTCATTTGTAAATAATCCTCTAAATCAAGTGGTAAAATTTTGACTCTCGAAGAATTTTTACAAAGTTTTTTTACTTCTTCTAAAGTTTTTTTATTTCTTGATGATAAAATTAAACTAGCATCTTGGTTCGACAACTCTACTGCTAATGATTTCCCTATACCCGAGGAAGATCCTGTAATCCAAAAAACCTTATTTTTGATGCTCATTTTTAATTATTTATTTTATAAAGTCATCTAAAATAATCAAGAAAAAATAAAAATGGTACACTTCTTGGAAAGAAGTTAGCAAATGATTAGTTTTAAACCTTAATAACAACCCTTTAAAAGATAATGATGAAAAAATTACTGGCTCTATTAATATTCGCTACATCAATTGTAAACGCTCAATATACGATTAAAGGAACAATGACTCCTCCAGAAAAAAGTGACTGGGTAATTCTATACAAAATAGAAGGAGCTAAACAAAAATTTGTTACCAATACAACTATTAAATTAGATACTGTTGCTGTTGGTGCTGCAACTCAAGTATTAGGCAAATTTAAGTTTGACTTACCAACTACTGCTGAATCTGGAGCATACAGAGCTACTTATAAAAACAAAGGCAACGGGTTTGTTGATTTTTACTTTAACAAAGAAAATGTTGAATTTATTTTTAACCCTAAATACCCAGATCAATCGGTTGTTTTTACTTCTTCTAGAGAAAATAAATTATACAATGAGTATTTAGAAGCTTATGCTTTAGTACAAAAAAAGGTTGATGATTATCAAATTGCTTACATAGACAACGGGAATAAAGATGATAGAAAAGCCTATAAAAAAGAATTAAAAAAACTAGAAGATGTTCAAGAGACTTATGAAAATAAATCTGAAGGAATGTTAGTTAATAGTTTTATTAAAGCTTCGCAACGTTATAACTCATCTAGTGCTTTAGATAATAGAGAAGAATACTTAACAACTACAGTAAGTAATTTCTTTAAAAATATCGATTTTAGTAGTGACGTATTATACAACTCTTCTTTTTTAATTGATAGAATTACTGAATATGTATTCTATTTAAATTTTGCTGAAGATGCTGATACACAACAAAAATTATTAAAAGAATCGATTACTAAAGTAATGGATAAAGTTCCTAGCGGAAAAATAAGAAAAGCTGCAGTAGATTTTTTAATTACTTCTCTTACCGATAAACGAAACGGTGAAGCTGTAGATTGGATGCTTGCTGAGTATTATGATAAATTACCAGAAGACCAAAAAGATGCTAAGTTTAAAGCTGAAGTTTTAAAAACTTTACGTGCTACCGTTGGTAGAATAGCTCCTGATTTTTCTTGGCAAGAAGGAGATGCTGAAATGAAATTATCTACCTTAAATGACGGAGAAAAATATTTATTAGTATTTTGGAGTACTGGTTGCCCACACTGTGTTAAAGAAGTTCCAGAATTAAACAAATTTATGCAAAACCATAAAAATGTATCAGTAATTTCTTTTGGTATCGAAAATAATGAAGACAAAGAAGCTTGGACAGAGTTTGTAAAAAAACTACCTAATTGGCATAATGCAATTGGTACGCATCCAGAATATAAGTTTGACAATGAAACAGTACAAATGTATAATCTATTAGGTACTCCTAGTTATTTTGTATTAGATAAAAACAAAAAGATTATTGCAATGCCAAATCAATTAGAAGACGTTGAAAAATATTTTGGAAATCACTAATTTTTCTAAAACTTTAAAAACAAAGCCCGATAATTAAATTATCGGGCTTTGTTTTTTAAAAATATAAAAAAGCGTCTTTTATATGCTCAATTTTATAATTGTATTGTATTTTATTTTAACAATAGCAATAATATCAAATCGAACTTCGGTATCTAAATCTTTTTCTATTACATAATTATTTATCGCCGTAACCAGTAATTTTATTTTTTTGGGATTTACAAAATCTTGCGGATTCCCAAATTCATTAGTTGAACGGGTTTTAACCTCAACACCCACCAATATATTTTCTTTTTTTGCAATAATATCAACTTCAGCTTTTTGAAATCGGTAGTTTGTTTCAACAATTTCATATCCTTTTTTTATCAAATATTCAATTGCTAATTTCTCTCCTTTTTTACCAAGATCATTATGTTGAGCCACTACTTAAATTTTACTGTTGATAATTGATTGTTTTTAATAGTCAACTCTACTTCTCTACCCATAATCAAAGCTCTATTGTCTGGTTCATGACCAGCAGGGAAATTAAATAACACAGGAATATCATTTGGTATAACATCTAAAATTAATTGCTCTATCGAACTTCCCCAAGGAGTTGTATTCTTTTTAACTTTCGTCATATCGCCAACAATTACAGCTTTTAGTTTAGTGAAATAACCAGCACGTTTAAGCGATTGTAACATTCTATCAATCGAATATTTGTATTCTCCTATTTCTTCAATAAATAAAACTTTACCATCCGTAGAAATTTGACTTTCTGAACCCAACATAGAAGTTAAAATAGCAATATTACCTCCTACCAATTCTCCACTTATTAATTCTTCATTTACATTTCCTTTTCTATTACTTTTAGATGATAAAAACCGATAAGTTAACGACTTTCCAAACAACGCTTTTTTAAGTGATATTATACTATCTTCTATTAGTTCAAACTCATCTTGAAAGCTAGTTCCCATTATTCCATGAATGGTTTCTATTCCTAAATTATGAATATGATTATGAAATGCAGTAATATCAGAATAACCAATTATCCATTT
>JAHDHE010000100.1 GCA_020631475.1 Tenacibaculum sp.
GAATCTTTTAAAACATCAACATTTGTAGTCATTTTTAGTATTTTTTGGATTCTATTTACAAAGCTACTAAACAAACTACTTAAAATAAAGTTAAATTACACAGCCACAACACCTTTTATGTGTGGATGTGGATTATAATCTACCAACTCAAAATCTTCAAATTTAAAATCTTCGATATTTTTTATTGCTGGATTGATTTTCATTGTTGGTAACGGTCTAGGATCACGAGACAATTGTAATTCTAATTGCTCGATGTGATTGCTATAAATATGTGCATCGCCAAAAGTATGAATAAACTCACCTGCTTCATAACCGCAAACCTGTGCCATCATCATTGTAAATAACGCATAACTCGCAATATTAAACGGTACTCCTAAAAAGATATCTGCACTTCGTTGATATAATTGACAAGATAATTTACCATCAGCTACATAAAACTGAAAAAAGGCATGACAAGGAGGTAAAGCTGCTTTTCCGTTCGCAACATTTTCTGAAAAAGAAACTGAAGTATCTGGTAATACTGATGGATTCCAAGCAGAAACCAACATTCTTCTTGAATTCGGATTGTTTTTTAAAGTTTCAATAACTTCTTTAATCTGATCAACCTCATCACTATTCCAATTACGCCATTGATGACCATAAACCGGACCTAAATCTCCATTCTCATCTGCCCAAGCATTCCAAATTTTAACTCCGTTATCTTTTAGGTAGTTGATATTTGTATCTCCTTTTATAAACCAAAGTAATTCGTGAATAATTGATTTAAGGTGTAGTTTTTTAGTGGTTACCATAGGAAAACCTTCACTTAAATCAAATCGCATTTGATGCCCAAAAACACTTTTTGTTCCTGTACCAGTTCTATCTCCTTTTTCGTTTCCGTTTTCTAAAACGTGCTTTACTAAATCTAAATATTGCTTCATTTTTAATAGGTAAAAGGTTTTGGTTAAAGGTAAAAGCTATTACAGCTTAGATTTATTATATTTAATTAATGATGAGATTCTTCTTTGTAAAACTTGAATTTTATCAATTATCAAATTTAATTCTTTTTCATTAGCAAAATTTAAATCTATACATAGAATTATATGGGACTCAAGTTCATAAGCAGAACCTAAGCTTATTTGTAAAAATCGAATAAAGTCCTTTTGAGAGTCTTTTGCTGAACCTTCTGCTATATTTCCCGATATTGATATTACGCAACGGTTAATTTGAGAAATTAAACCGTACTTTTCTGACTCTGGTAATTTGGAGGTAGATGAGTAAATTTCTTTAACTAATCGTCTTGCATCGTTCCAAACGTCAAGCTTTCTAAAGTTTCTCATTCTTTACCCTTTTTCCTTTAACCCAAAATCTTTAAAAATTATCCGATAATCATACCTGCAATTGTTGCTGACATTAAAGATGCTATTGTTCCTCCAATTAAAGCTTTCATTCCAAACTCTGATAATGTTTTACGCTGTCCTGGTGCTAAAGAACCAATACCTCCAATTTGAATACCGATAGATGCAAAGTTTGCAAATCCACATAACATATACGTTGCCATAATAATCGACTTATTATACGTTAAATGTGTTGCGCTAGCAACATTCTTCAATTCTGCTAATTGGATATAACCAACAAACTCGCTAGCTGCTAATTTTATACCTAATAACTGCCCCATTAAAGCCATATCTTCTTTTGCTACACCAATTAACCACATTAAAGGCGCAAATATGTATCCTAAAACAAACTCTAATGATAAACCTTTATATACTGTACTTCCAGATATAACTTCGTTTAACGAAGTAAACTTCCATCCAAAATATTCAATTCCATTAAATCCACCAATTCCACCTAAAATTCCGTTAATCATTGCAATAAAAGCAACAAAAACTAACAACATCGCTCCTACATTCATTGCTAAATTCAGCCCTTCAGTTGTACCATTTGCAATAGCATCTAATATATTCGAACCAATTTTTTCTGAAGAAACTTTTACATCTGTGTTTACTTTTTCAGTTTGCGGATATAAAATTTTAGAAATCACAATAGCTCCTGGTGCAGCCATTACAGATGCCGCTAATAAATGCTTTGCGTAAAATAATTTCATTGTTTCATCATCTCCACCTAAGAAACCGATATAGGCTGCTAAAACTGCTCCTGCAACTGTAGCCATACCACCTATCATTACCAATAACATTTCCGACTTATTCATTTTTTCTAAATAAGCTTTTATTAACAATGGCGCTTCAGTTTGACCTAAGAAAATATTTCCTGCAACTGATAAACTTTCTGCTCCTGAAATTTTTAAAATTTTACTTAAAGTTAATGCCATAACTTTAACCAACTTTTGTATCCAACCTAAATAAAATAACACAGATGTTAGTGCAGAGAAAAAGATAATAGTTGGTAGTATTTGAAAAGCAAATATGAATCCAAAAGTATTCATATCCGAAATTAATCCTTTAAATAAGAATTCACTTCCTGCTTTTGTAAATTCTAAAATCTGCACAAATCCTTTTCCTATAAATTCAAATATAGCTTGTACAAAAGGTACTTTTAAAACTCCTATTGCAATTAGTAATTGAAATGCTAAACCTAAACCAACAGTTTTCCAGTCAATTCCTTTTCTATTTGAGCTAAATAAAAATGCTACTATTAGTAACACAATCATCCCTAAAATCCCTCTACCAAAACTTTGCATAGAAAAACCTTGACTAGGAATTATTTTATCTGAAGTTTCCGCTACAGCTTCTTTAATCTCAGAAACTACGGGTACTGTATTAGAACCTTTAAACTTATATAATACATTTTTTTCTGATAGGGTTAATGCATCATTAGTTAATTCAACTACATTATAATAACGAACCGTATCGTTTGGTTGTTTGTAGTTAAATATTAATAAGT
>JAHDHE010000101.1 GCA_020631475.1 Tenacibaculum sp.
AATAATTCAGGTAAAAACATTTCTGCTTTTTGAGCAAAACCTAATTGAGATAATAGTAAAATATATAAAAAGTACTTTTTCATTTTTAGTTCTTATAAGCTTTACAATTACTTCTACTTCTCATATCTACTAAATAAATAATCTGCCACTTTCCATTATTGTTGAATAACTGAAAAGAATTTGCTCCACAATGACTAAATTTATCATTTAAATAAAACTCATAAGGTGTCCAAACTGAAGCAAGGTTACCATCAATATGAATATTCCATGATAAAAGTTTCTCAAAATAAGTGTGTTCAGGTTTTTTATTTGCAATTCCTGTTAAAACTTTTTCTTTACTCTCGGTAACCAATTTTTTTTCACCTTTTTTATTGGTAAAAGTTGTTTGCATTTTTATTGTAGAATGTAATGTAGAACTTACAATGGTACTATCACCTTTGTGTAGCCCATCAAAAAAAGTTTCAATAGTATTTTTTATCGCTTTTTTATCATTATTATCTTGTGCATTTACAAATGTGCTAAGGGCTAAAACAAAAAGAAATGTAATTATTTTATGCATGGTAGTTAAATTTTAAAAAGTAAAGCTATTAAAAAAGAGAGTTTGTAAATTATAATTAACAGAAGATTAACGACTTTTATATAAGAAAATGAAGTAGTTGTAACTTGTGTTTTTAGATTAAATCAATAGAATAAATCCGTATTTTTACAATTCAGAAAATTATAAATAATGTCAGTAGCAAAAAAACAATATAAAAGAGTTACCACGAAGTCGTTAGTTGAAATGAAAGCTAACGGAGAAAAAATTTCTATGTTAACTGCTTACGATTATACAATGGCAAAAATTGTTGATGGAGCAGGAATAGACGTAATTCTTGTAGGTGATTCTGCATCAAATGTTATGGCGGGTCATGAAACAACTTTGCCTATTACATTAGATCAAATGATCTATCACGCAAGTTCGGTAATAAGAGCTATTGAGCGTTGTTTAGTAGTGGTGGATTTACCTTTTGGTGCGTATCAAGGTAATTCTAAAAGTGCTTTAGATTCGGCAATTAAAGTAATGAAAGAATCAGGAGGACATGCTGTAAAACTAGAAGGAGGAAGCGAAATAGGAGAATCAATTTCTAGGATTTTAACTGCAGGTATCCCAGTAATGGGGCATTTAGGATTAACACCACAATCTATATATAAATTCGGTACCTATACAGTAAGAGCAAAAGAAGATGAGGAAGCAGAAAAACTTTTAGAAGATGCTAAATTGTTAGAACAATTAGGTTGTTTTGCTTTGGTTTTAGAAAAAGTTCCAGCAGCTTTAGCACAAAAAGTTGCCGAAAGCTTAACAATTCCTGTTATTGGTATTGGTGCTGGTAGTGGAGTAGACGGACAAGTTTTGGTTACTCATGATATGTTAGGAATGACACACGAGTTTAATCCACGTTTTTTACGTAGATATTTAGACTTATATACAGAAATGACAGGTGCTTTCGAAAGTTATATAGCAGATGTAAAATCGCAAGATTTTCCAAACGATAAAGAACAATATTAAACTTTTAAGCCTTCTAAAAAGAAGGCTTTTTTATTATAAAAAAAATGAGAATACTTCACTTAGATTCAAATCATTCTTTATTATTAAATCAATTAAACGATTTAGGTTTTATTAATGATGAAGATTATACTTCCTCGAAAAAGGAAATAGAAGCTAAAATTCATCAATATGATGGAATTATTATCCGAAGTAGATTTACGATTGATAAACAGTTTTTAAATAAAGCAACAAATCTTAAATTTATAGGAAGAGTAGGTGCTGGTTTAGAAAATATAGATTGTGATTATGCTAAACAAAAAGGAGTGTATTTAATTTCTGCACCAGAAGGAAATAGAAATGCTGTAGGCGAACATTCTTTAGGAATGTTATTATCACTTTTTAATAAGTTAAATAAAGCAGATAAAGAAGTTAGAAGCGGAAAATGGTTACGAGAAGAAAACCGAGGAATTGAATTAGACGGAAAAACGGTTGGTTTAATTGGTTATGGAAATATGGGGAAATCATTTGCAAAAAAACTTCGTGGTTTTGATGTAGAAGTTTTATGCTATGATATAAAACCAAATGTAGGTGATAAAAATTGTAAGCAAGTTTCTTTACAAGAATTGCAAGAAAGAGCAGATGTTTTAAGCTTGCATACTCCACAAACCGAGTTGACAAAAAATATGGTAGACACTAAGTTTATCAATCAATTTAAAAAGCCGTTTTGGTTAATTAATACAGCAAGAGGAAAATCAGTTGTTACTGCAGATTTGGTTGAAGCATTAAAAGCTGATAA
This sequence comes from Tenacibaculum sp., assembly GCA_020631475.1. Lineage (GTDB taxonomy): Bacteria > Bacteroidota > Bacteroidia > Flavobacteriales > Flavobacteriaceae > Polaribacter. The sequence goes on from JAHDHE010000101.1 coordinate 2,322, forward strand.
AGTTTTAGGAGCAGGTTTAGATGTGTTAGAATATGAGAAAAAATCTTTTGAAAATTTGTTTCAAAAAAATACCACATCGAGCGCAGTCGAGATGCCAGAAGCATTTCAATATTTAATTAATGCAGAAAATGTTATTTTATCACCTCATGTTGCAGGATGGACCGTTGAAAGTAAAGAAAAACTAGCACAAACAATTGTAGATAAAATCAAAGCAAATTTTGTTAACTTGTAAACATTAAATTATTTATTATGCAATACGAAGCAAATTCACCCGAAGAATATATAGCTCAAGTTCCAGAAGAACGACAAGCGATAATGGAAAAATTAAGAGCTACAATTAAAGATAATTTACCTGAAGGTTTCGAAGAAGGCATGAATTATAATATGATCGGTTATTACGTGCCACATTCTATATATCCAGATGGTTATCATTGCGATACAAGTTTGCCGTTGCCTTTTATGAATATAGCTTCGCAAAAGAATTCAATCAA
>JAHDHE010000020.1 GCA_020631475.1 Tenacibaculum sp.
AAAAAAGCTTCTCAAAAATTGAGAAGCTTTTATTAACTCAGTACGGGCGGAGAGACTCGAACTCTCACACCTCACGGCACTAGATCCTAAGTCTAGCGTGTCTACCAATTCCACCACGCCCGCGTACTTTGAATTTGTGGATGCAAATATAAACAATACTTGCAAACTACAAAGTACAAGCATAAAATTTTTATTATTTTTGAAGTTCACAAATTTACAACACATGCAAAACGTAAAAGAATACATTTCACAACATAAAGATCGGTTTATAAACGAACTAATCGATTTATTAAAAATACCATCAGTAAGTGCTGATACTGCCTACAATCAAGATGTTTTAAACACTGCTGATGCTGTTAAAATCAGCCTAGAAAAAGCAGGATGTGATAAAGTAGAATTATGCGAAACTCCTGGATACCCAATTGTATATGGAGAAAAAATAATTGATCCTAATTTACCAACAGTATTAGTTTATGGGCATTACGATGTGCAACCGGCTGACCCAATTGAATTATGGGATTCTCCAGCATTTGAACCAGTAATTAAAAAGACAGATATTCATCCAGAAGGTGCAATTTTTGCTCGTGGTGCGTGTGATGATAAAGGACAAATGTACATGCACGTTAAAGCGTTGGAGTACATGACATCAACAGGAAATTTACCTTGTAATGTTAAATTTATGATTGAAGGTGAAGAGGAAGTAGGTTCGGAAAGTTTAGCTTGGTTTGTTCCAAGAAATAAAGAGAAATTAGCCAATGATGTTATTTTAATTTCTGATACAGGAATGATTGCGAACGACATACCATCTATTACTACGGGTTTACGTGGATTAAGTTATGTTGAAGTAGAAGTTACAGGACCTAACAGAGATTTACACTCTGGTTTATATGGAGGTGCAGTTGCAAATCCTATTAATATTTTAACTAAAATGATTGCTTCATTACATGACGAAAATAATCATATTACAATTCCTGGATTTTACGATAAAGTAGAAGATTTATCTCGCGAAGAACGTGATGAAATGGCAAAAGCTCCGTTTTCTTTAGAAGATTATAAAAATGCTTTAGACATCGATGCTGTTTATGGTGAAGAAGGATATACAACCAACGAACGTAACTCAATTAGACCAACTTTAGATGTTAACGGAATTTGGGGAGGTTATACTGGCGAAGGTGCTAAAACCGTAATTGCTTCGAAAGCATATGCTAAAATTTCAATGCGTTTAGTACCAGGACAAGAATGGGAAGAAATCACTGAATTATTTAAGAAACATTTTGAGAGTATTGCGCCAAAATCTGTAAAAGTAGTGGTTACTCCACATCATGGAGGTCAAGGTTATGTTACTCCGATTGACAATATTGGATATAAAGCTGCTAGTAAAGCGTATCAAGAAACATTCGGAGTTACTCCTATTCCGCAAAGAAGCGGAGGTAGTATTCCTATCGTAGCTTTATTTGAACAAGAATTGAAAAGTAAAACTATTTTAATGGGATTCGGATTAAATTCTGATGCAATTCACTCACCAAATGAGCATTTTGGAGTTTGGAATTACCTAAAAGGTATTGAAACAATACCTCATTTTTATAAATATTTTACAGAATTATCTAAATAATTCATCTAGTAAACCATCAGTGAAATAGCCTTGAATCGTACTCAAGGTTATTTTTTTGAGCCCAACCAAAACCTCTACGTTTGTAGAATTAAAATTTATTCTCTACATTTGTAGAGTAATTCTAATTATGTAGAGATGCAATTATCAAAAACAGAAGAGCAAGTAATGCAACTTTTATGGAAACTTAAAAAAGGTTTTATGAAAGATATTTTAGCTGAATTTCCTGAACCAAAACCAGCAACAACTACGGTTGCTACTTTATTAAAAAGGATGAAAGACAAAGGTTTTGTTGACTATAAATTATTTGGAAAATCGAGAGAATATTTTCCGCTAGTAAAAAAATCAGATTATTTTTCTAAACATGTAAACGGATTAATTAAAAATTTCTTTAATAATTCCGCAAGTCAATTTGCTTCATTCTTTACCGCTGAAACCGATTTATCGATATCTGAATTAGAAGAATTAAAAAAAATAATTGATACTCAAATTAAAGAGCAGAAAAAATGATAACTTATTTTTTAAAATCTTTTGTCTGTTTGGCATTGTTATTAGCCTTTTATCATTTGGTATTAGAGCGCGAAAAAATGCATCAATTTAATCGGTTCTATTTATTAGGAAGCATCGTTTTTTCGTTTATCGCTCCGTTGTATAAAATTTACAAAGAAGCTACTCAAACTATTGTTGAAGTTATGCAACCTGTAGTTTTAGATAATTCACCGATGATTGAAATTACTGAACCTATAAAAGAAGTAAACTATTTACAATACGTATATATTCTATACTTTATAGTTTCATTAATACTAACCATACGATTTATTAAAAATCTGTTGGCAATATATTTAAAGACTAAACAGCATGAAAAAATAAAAAAAGGAAAAGCAACTTTAGTTTTAGTAAACGACTTAATAAGTCCGCATACTTTTTGGAACTATATTTTTATCAACAAAGAAGAATATTATTCTAACAAAATTGAAACAGAACTTTACACACACGAAATAACACACGCTTTCCAAAAACACACTTTCGACATACTTTTAATTGAAGTATTACAAATTGTTTTTTGGATAAATCCGACATACATATTACTTAAAAAAGCTATTAAATTAAATCATGAATTTTTAGCTGATAGTAATGTAATTATCAAACACAAAAACACTTCTGAGTATCAATATTTATTATTAAACAGAGCTGCTTGGAACAACGAATATTACTTGGCCAGTAATTTGAATTATTTATTAACTAAAAAAAGATTACTTATGATGACAAAGCAAAGTTCTCGAACAAAAATCTTGTTTAAAAAACTGGCTGTAATACCAGTATTAGCAGGATTCACTTTCCTTTTTGCTGAAAGAGTTGAAGCAGAAAATTCAGAAATTAAATATATTGATTCTGAAATTATTAATAAACAAAAAAATGAAGAGGCTTTAAAAGACATTAAAGAAAAATTAAAAAATGCTAATTCTTTAAAGTTAAGCATCATAAAACAAGATACATTTACAAGTAAATTACCAAATGGAGAAAAAATTAAAATTTGGGAAGATAAAGTTGGTGATTACCTTGAACTACATAAAACATATGAAACTTTAAGAAATCAAAAACCTCATTATATTAAAAGCTCTCACAAAAGAAAAGAACTTTTAAATAATATGTCATCTAAATTAGGCAAATTATATTTTAGATTATCAAAGACTGATAAACAAAAAGTCAGAAGAGCTAAAAACCCAAAACATCCATACATTAGACTTAAAAAAGATAATAAAGTATATTATAAATTATGGAATGATTTATCTGAAGATGAAAGAAAACTACTTCCACCCCCTCCACCAGCACCTGAGTATGAAAAGAAGAAATGGAAAGATGTGAAATATTTTACAAATGATACTATACCTTCAAAACCAAAGACAGGTTTTATCAACCTTAAAAATCAAAAAATATATTATGTGAAAAATGAAAAAGGATCGACCTATTACAACCGCTGGGGGCAACAAGTTACAGAAAATGGTCAGATTATATCTAAACAAGATAAGTTTAAAAAATCTAATACTATTATAACTGGTAGTAGTACAACAGATAAAAACGGACAAGAAAAAGGCTGGAAACATATTGAAAATCAAACCTTATATTATGTGAAAAATAAAAAAAGAACAACTTATTACAATCGTTGGGGACAACAAGTTACTAAAGAAGGAAAAGTTATAAACCCAGAGCAAACTTCTTCTAACAAAGTTATACCTGGTCAAAACATAACTAAAGTATATAAAGACAGTAAGGTTGTTACAGAATTTAAAAGAACTAATCTTCCACCACCTCCACCTAAAGCTAATTTTCCGGAGGTGAAAAAAGGACAAAACTCTAACATACCTCCTCCTCCAACTCCAACTCCAATAAGTGCAAAAGAATTGGTTTTTAAATACCCAAGTGCCATATATTATTATAATAACAAAAAAGTTAGTCATAAAAAAGTTTTAACTTTAGTTAAAAATCAGAAAGGGTTAAGTGTTTTAACTCAAGAAAAAAATGGTAAAGAAACAATTAGATTTATTTCTAAAGATTACGAAAAGAAAAGCAAAGAATTACAAAAAACAGTAACAATTGATAAAATAGATCATTTAACAAATGATGAAATTTTAGCTTTACCTAAACACAATAATAAAGAACCTAAATATTACCTAGAAGGAAAGCTAATTAGTAAAGAAAAATTAACTAAAATAGATTCTAAAAAAATCAAATCAATAAGTGTGAAAAAGGAAAAAGATGGTAGTGGTTCTTTACACATAACATTACGATAAGAAACTAGTATTAACCTCTATTTTTAATAAAAGCCTCACAATGTGAGGCTTTTATTGTAACATTTATTAAAAAAAATCGTTCTTACAATATATAATCGATTATATGTTAAAACAATTTTTCCTTCTTTGCTCAGGAGTTGACCTCACTATTATTAATGATTGCTCTAACGGGGAACAAAATAAATATGCTGGTATTGGTGCTACTGTATTCTTTACAGCTTTAATGGCAACCATAGCTTGTAGTTATGCATTATTTACTGTTTTTGATAACATTTATACATCTATCTTTTTTGGAATCCTTTGGGGATTATTAATTTTTAATTTAGATCGTTTTATTGTTTCTACCATCAAAAAAAATAATTCTAAACCAAAAGAAGTTATTCAAGTAATTCCGCGTTTAATTTTAGCGTTTATTATTGCTGTGGTAATCTCTAAACCTTTGGAGTTAAAAATATTTGAAAAAGAAATTAATCAAGTGTTATTAACAGAGAAAAATCAAATGACGTTGGATAATAAAACACAAATCGCTCAACAATTTACTCCAGAAATAACAAGTTTAAATACAGATATTTCATCATTAAAAAATGAAATTAATGCAAAAGAAAATGAAGTAAACACTCTATATGAAACTTATATTGCCGAAGCTGAAGGACGAAAAGGCACAAAACTGTTAGGAAAAGGACCTGTTTACAAAGAAAAACGTGATAAACACGATGTAGCTTTATCTGAATTAAAAAAATTGAAAGAAATAAATTCAGAAAAAATCACGCAAAAAGAAACTACTATTGCGGCTTTAGTTGAACAGCAAAAAAATGTAGAAACAAAAACACAACCAATTATTTCTAATTTTGATGGATTAATGGCACGTATAAATGCTTTAAAAAAACTCCCATGGTTACCTTCTTTTTTTATATTCCTCCTATTTTTAGCTATTGAAACTTCTCCTATCTTCTCAAAGTTAATCAGCTCAAAAGGAGAATATGATTATAAGTTAGAAAATCAAGAATCAATTATAAAAACTTGGATTCAGCAGCAAGTACATCAACGAGAAGCTATTTTAAATACAGATATTGATCTTAATGAAAAAGTTTACGCTGATTTAAAAACGGAAGAAGAACTTTACAATTACAAACAAAAAATGGCTCGCAATTTAATGAAACTACAGGCAGATTCTTTTTATAAAAGCCAACAGGAAACTTTATAACGTAATCACGTTCGAATTCTTTACTTCACCAATAGTAAAAACACTATGTGTACTACCAATATGTTTTAAAGCAGTTAATTTATTTATCATAAATCCTCGGTACTCATCCATGTCTTTTACATGTACTTTTAATATATAATCATAATCACCACTTATGTGAAAACATTCCGTTACCTCTTCTAATTTACTAACCTCTCTCTCAAAAATAACAATATGATCTTTTGCGTGTTTTTCTAATTTTACATGACAAAACACCAAAAAAGATTTCTCTATTTTATTCTTGTTTAATAACGCTACATAATTAGTTATCACCTCCTCTCTCTCAAGCTTTTTTATTCGCTCATAAACAGCTGTTACAGATAACCCAAGTAATAAAGACAATTGTTTTGTTGTTTGTTTGCTGTTTTTTTGAAGTAAACTCAGTAATTTTTTATCAATATCATCTAATTTCATCTGAAAAATTTACGTTTTTTAATTAAACAAATATCAATAATTAATTTTTAAAACTATTAAATTAATAAATTAAAGAAAATAAAACTATTTAATGAAAATTTAATTGATTATTAATTGATAAATATTGTTTTTTACAGTAATAAAAACAATTAAAATTAATCTTATGAGTTTTAAGCCAGCAAACAATATTCAAGATTTACAATATTTTGGAGAATTCGGAGGAGTAAACCCTTCTATTTCTGATTCATCCACTTACACTTTCATGAAAGCAAAAACAATGTTTGATACTTTTGAAGGTAATACCGATGGATGCTATCTATATTCTCGTCATACCTCACCTTCAAACTTATATTTAGGAGAAGCTTTAGCTGCTATGGAAGGTACAGAAACAGCAAATGTAGCAGGTTCTGGTATGGGAGCAATTACACCAACTATCTTACAAATTTGTGGAGCAGGAGATCATATTGTGTCTAGTAGAACTATTTACGGAGGAACTTATGCTTTTTTAAAGAATTTTACTCCAAGAATGAATATCAACACTTCGTTTGTTGATATTACAAATTTAGAAACTGTAGAAGCTGCTATTACCAAAAATACTAAAATGATTTATTGCGAATCAATTAGTAATCCACTTTTAGAAGTAGCAGACATAAAAGGATTGGCTACCATAGCTAAAAAGCATAATTTAAAATTGGTAGTAGATAATACTTTTTCTCCATTATGTATTTCTCCAGCTCAATTAGGGGCTGATATCGTTATTCATAGTTTAACAAAATTTATTAACGGTTCTTCCGACACTATGGGAGGTGTTGTTTGTGCATCAGCAGATTTTATCAACTCGCAAAAAAGCGTGATTGACGGAGCTAGCATGCTATTAGGTTCATCAATGGATTCTTTACGCTCTTCATCTATTTTAAAAAATATGAGAACGTTACACATTCGTATGAAGCAGCATAGTAAAAACGCTGCTTTTTTAGCTAAAAAATTTGAAGCAGACGGATTAAAAACAGTATATCCAGGTTTAAAATCACATCCTTCGCACGAAATCTATAAATCTATGATGAATGACGAATATGGCTATGGCGGAATGTTAACCATTGATGCTGGTTCGTTAGAAAAAGCAAATACTTTAATGGAGTTAATGCAAGAACGTAACTTAGGGTATTTAGCTGTAAGTTTAGGGTTTTACAAAACATTATTCTCTGCTCCAGGAACTTCTACTTCATCAGAAATTCCAGAAGAAGAACAAATTGAAATGGGGTTAACTGATGGATTGATTCGTTTTTCTATCGGATTAGACAACGACATAGAACGTACGTATGAAATGATGAAACAATGTATGTTAGAAGTAGGTGTTTTAAATCAACCTGTTTTAGCTTAACATCTTTAATATAAATAAAAACCCTGCACCGTAGTGCAGGATTTTTATTTTCCCCAAAAACGCTTAGTAAACTCTTTTACATCTTCTCTCGAAGGTGGTTTTCCTGAAAATGGCACCATATCCCATCTGTTATTTTCTTTCATTAATTCGAACCGGAACATAGATGTTTCTGCTTTATTAGGATTTAACAAAGGATATCGTAAATCTAAATACTGAACATTTTCAGAAGAATCCATTGGAGCTAAATTATAATAACCATTACTAAACCAAGTTAATGTTTTAATATCTGGATGATTTACATTTAATAATTCCCTGTTTTTAGGTATTGTTAAAATAGTATCTATACTTGATTTTGAATCAAACAATGAATAAAATCCAACCTTATATTCATTTTTTGTTTCTGCAATTCCGTACCACAAAATATTATTCATAATTGTAGGTTGCGTAGAAAACCGACTGTAAGAAATATTTGCGCTATCAAAAGATTTTTTAAATACTGAATCCATATAAATTTTATTAACAATAGTAAACAACATATAAGCAGAACTTATATAGACTCCTGCTTTTACCCAAGCCGTTCTTCTGGTTCTTTTCCGATTGTAAAACATCGCTACAATTAAACATATTAAAAACGGAAGTGTATATAATGGATCTACCACAGAAATGTTATTAAAAGCAACTCTATAATCAGAAAAAGGTAAGAACAATTGCGTCCCATACGGTGTAAAACTATCTAACAAAGGATGCGTAAAAATAGATAAGAAAAATAGCCAAATCCAATTTTTTAAAGTCGTTGTATTTTTTCGTTTTCCTGTATCGTACAATTTATAAGTAATCCACCCGAATACAAAAGAACCTAAAATTGAAAATAAAATAGAATGCATAAAACCACGATGAAAAGCCATGGCATCTATTTCGTTTCCATATAACCAACTTCCAATAAAAACATCTAAATCGGGTATGGTGCCTCCTATTGCACCAAACAATAATGCTTTATTTCCTATCTTTTTACCGAGTGCAATTTCACCACAAGCAGCACCTAAAACAATTTGAGTTAATGAATCCATAGTTTGCAAAAGTACTAAACTGATTCTATTTGTATAATTCTTAGTAAAATCGTAACATTACAAACCGAAAAAACAACACAATGCACAACGATAAAAACTTATCTGAAATTAATATTGAAGATCAAAAAATAATAGATAATAAAGAATTAAATATTTGGGAAGCTTTAATTCCTGTTTTTGCTTTAGTCGGCATGTTAGCTTATAATATTTTTGTTTATGGTGATGATGCTCTAAGCGGAAGTAATCAGTTTGTTTTACTTTTAGGTGCAGCAATTGCTGCAATAGTAGGTTTTAAAAATAAAGTTTCATTTGATAGAATGATGGAGGAAGTCGCTGAAAATATTAAATCTACTTCTGGTGCATTACTTATTTTATTAATGGTAGGTGCTTTAGCAGGAACATGGTTAATAAGTGGTGTAATTCCAACAATGATATATTATGGGTTACAAATATTAAATCCAACAATTTTTTTAGCAGCTTGTGTAATAATTTGCTCTATAATATCTATTGCAACAGGTAGCTCTTGGACAACCTCAGCTACCGTTGGTATCGCTTTAATTGGTATAGGTGAAACTTTAGGTATTTCAGTTGGAATGACTGGTGGCGCTGTTTTATCCGGAGCATATTTTGGAGATAAAATGTCACCTTTATCTGACACTACAAATTTAGCACCAGCAATGGCGGGCACAGATTTATTTACACACATTAAATACATGTCTTATACAACTATACCAACAATTATAGTTACGCTTTTAATTTTTATAATTATAGGGTTAAATCTAGATATTACAGGAACCCCTCAAATTCAAGATAAATTAGATGCTATTAAAGGAGCTTTTAATATTTCTCCTTGGTTATTTATAGTTCCTGTTTTTGTCATTTTTATGATTATAAAAAAGACACCTCCTTTAATTGCATTATTATTTGGTGCTCTCTTAGGCGGAGTAGCTGCAATAATAGCTCAACCTGAAATAATCGTAAAAATAGCACAAGCAAAAGAGTTAACTTTTCAATCTGCATATAAAGGAGTAATGAATGCTTTAACAGTTGATACAGCTGTAGAAACTTCAAGTAAAGAATTAAATGATTTATTTACCGCTGGAGGGATGAAAGGAATGTTAGGTACAATTTGGCTAATTATATGTGCTATGGTTTTTGGAGGAATAATGGATGCTATCGGTGCGTTAGCTAGAATTACAGATGCATTATTAAAGATGGCTACAAGTATTTTTGGCTTATTCGCAAGTACAGTTGCTAGTTGTTTAGCTCTAAACTTAACTGCTTCAGACCAATATTTAGCATTAGTAATCCCTGGAAAAATGTTTAAAAAAGCCTATGAGGATAGAGGTTTAGCTCCTGAGAATTTAAGTAGAACCCTAGAAGATTCTGGTACGGTTACTTCCGTTTTAATTCCTTGGAATACTTGTGGAGCTTATCATTCTAAAATTCTATTTGGCTATGCTGGAGCAACAGCTTATATACCTTATGCTTTCTTTAGTATTCTAAGTCCATTTATGACGTTACTGTTCGCTGCCTTTAGAATTAAAATCAGAGAAATAGTAAAAAAATAATATCTAACCTCACTTAAATCGTGAGGTTTTCTTTTTATGATAGTCAAAGCTACAATAGAAGATTCAAGTTTATTAACTAACATTGCTTTAACCTCTAAATCTTATTGGGGTTATACAAAAGAGCAACTTGAAATTTGGCGGGATGATTTAACTATTACTTCTAAAATGATTCAAGAAATGATGGTTTATAAATTTATAATGAATGAAAGAACTGCTGGTTTTTATGCTTTAAATCCTCCGAAAGGAAATGCTATTGAATTAGAAATGTTATTTGTTTTACCTGAACTTATAGGGCAAGGAATCGGTAAAAAACTACTACAACACTCTTTTAAAAAATCAATAGAATTAAGAGCTAGTTCAATCACTTTGTTGGCCGGCCCAAATGCTGTTAATTTTTATAAGAATCAAGGGTTTATAATTATTGATCAAAAAGAAAGTTCTATTCCGAATCGTTTTTTACCAATAATGCAAAGAGATTTAACATTATAGAAATCAATAATAAAATCCATGGGGTTCCATGTAAAAAAACATCAAACCAATCTGTAAGTTTCATTGCTTGATCTCCTGAAAAGGCATTTCCGCCAGTAATCCATTTTAATTTACCTAAAATATGTGGCGGTTTAAATGGTGCTAACCCCAAGGTTAAACTTGCAATTAAAAATAGTTTCCAGTTTTGTTTTAGTAGACTTTTCATACCCATTTATAAATAAATTATCTGCCACATTGTGGCTAAATAAACCAGTTCCAAACTACACCAAAACGAATTACAAAATCTCTATACGGATATCCTGGTGCCGATAAATAATCCTTCTTAAAAAAGAAAGAGCTTATATTATCTGCTTTAAAATACACACGAGTTCTACGCACTCTTCCATTAAAAAATAAATCAACCGTTGGGTATCCTATTTCTGTATCATTTTGCAATCTAAACTCTGCTAATAACGGGTTATAAGCATTTGCTTTATATTTAGAGAAATATTTAAATGTCGCACCTATTTGAACAAATAACGGATTTCCTTTAAACCAATTATCAGAATAATACAAGGTGTTTCTTGTTACTAATTCTGGAACTCTAAAAACATCGCTTCCGTTTGCTACTTTCTGGTACATTAATGTGTTATCGAGTGCAAATTTCCCAAACTTAAATTCTTTTGATGCTTTTACTTTTAAATAATTAACAACTCCAGAATGTTGCTTTGGCAAACTATTTTCATCAAAATAGGTGTAATTATCAATATTCGTAATATCTACAGATGCATTACCCCATTTTGAAGTAATATCTCCTCCTAAAGTTCGAGTACCAACCGAACCAAAACGACTATCATTTTCCCAATTGTATTTATTATAATTACTTTGAAACAATAAAAAATTAAAATTTGGTAGCTTTTCACTTATTCCTAATCTAGCTTTTATAGTTACTACACTATCTTTTTTATAAAAAGTCTCTATATTAAAATTATTTCCAGAAAGTCGTCCGCTACCTGGGGTTATATTTGCTGATGCGTTTACGTGAAAGTTTTTTAGTTTTCCATTCCAATTTGCTCCAAAAGAAATGGCGTCTCCTTTTAATTTATTTTTTGTCGTTCCTACTAAACTATTTTGCAAATTATCATAACCATAATTATAAGTTGTATAATCAGTTTTAACTCTAAACTTTCCTAAAACATATTTTGAGTTAAAGTCTAAAAATATTTGATTATTATATGACAAATAATTTACCTTATTATAAACACTTCCAGAAACGTTTACATTTCCAAAAACAGGTGTTGTAGCTGTTGCTTGATTAAATCGATAAGACTTAGAATCTCTTGTAAATGAATGCCCGATTTTTAAATTAGAAAAATCTTTTTGACTCAAACTATCCTTTGCTGATATTAATTTGAAAGAATGCTCAAAATGTAAACGTTTTCCTTCAAATGTATTTTCTGCGTTATCCAAACTAACATCTAATCTTGCTCTATTTCCACTAAAATTAGGGTCATCATTTGTAAATGCAATTAATGCATCATCCGTCAAACCTCCGCTTTCTTGATTAAAAAAATCTTGATTTACTGCTTGCCCTCTAATTTCATATTGCCCTTTTGGACTTTCATACCTAAAACTCAACCTAAAGTTTCCTGAACTAGATAATGATCGTCTATAAGCACCTAATGACCTAAGACCTCTATACGCTATACCTACATTAAATCTTTTTGAAAAGTTAGTTGTAAACAAAGCATCTAAAACCTGACCTTGCTCTAAACCTGTTCTATATAAAATCTCAGTTGTAGGTGTTGGAACATGATAATAATCTACATCTTCAATTGAAAAAAAATTAAATTGTTTTGCTCTAAAACCTATATCAGGAAATTGAGAAATATTATTAAAATTATATGCTAAATTATTAAATGTTTGTCCCTGATTATGAAAGGCTAATAATTCAAATTTATCTTTTCTTAAAAAATTAAATTTATAATGTTTTTTTAAAGTAAGCGTAGTATCAACTACAGTTGTGTCGTTTTTATGAGAAATAATCTTATAGTCAGTATACTTTGTTTTACCGCTAAGCTTAACATTAATTTCATTATCTGGTAAGGAGTCTCTATTTTGAGTAAAACCTCTTCTTGATAAACCGAAACCTCCATCTGCAGTTCTCTTTTGAGAAAATAACAGTTGTACACTTATCAAACAAAAAAACACTAAAAAAAATTTCTTCATAACAACAAAAATAAAATAATAAAACGACAAAAAAGGAGAATAATTTCTTTGAAAACTGTTAATTTGTAACATGTTGAAATTAAATTATAGCGGATTTATTTTAGAAGCAGGAACGGATGAAGCTGGTAGAGGTTGTTTGTCTGGACCTGTTGTTGCTGCTGCTGTTATTTTACCTGAAAATTTTAGTCATAATTTACTAAACGACTCAAAACAACTTTCTGAAAAAAAAAGACAAGAGTTACGTCCTTATATAGAAGAACACGCTTTGGCTTTTGGAGTTTCATTTATTGATCATCAAGAGGTTGATGAATTAAATGTTTTACAAGCATCAATTACCGGAATGCATCGTTCGATAGAACAACTTTCTAAACAACCCGAATTTATTATTGTTGATGGAAATAAGTTCAAGCCCTATAAAAATATCCCACACGAAACGATTGTAAAAGGAGATGCTAAATTTATGAGTATTGCAGCTGCTTCAGTTTTAGCAAAAACATATCGTGATGAGTATATGGAAAAAATTCATCAAGAGTTTCCGCAATATAATTGGAAAAAAAACAAAGGTTATCCTACAAAAGAACATCGAGATGCTATTCGTCAATTCGGAATTACACCATATCACCGTAAGACTTTTAAATTACTTCCCGAACAGTTAAAATTAAAACTTTAGTTTTTCTATTTTTGTCTTCCAATTTTTAGAAGATGATTAAAAGAACGCGTGCAGAAATTAGTAAATGTATTATTCATAAAGTTGCTAACAAATACAATAGTGGACAAAATGCTTTTTCAGAAAGTTTAGTGCGTTTTGATGAAGAAAGTTACGAATTATTAATGCCTTTTTTGCTAAAAAACTTTAGCACCGTAACTCAAAGTTATCGATTTAGTCATCATGCAGATGTTCGTTTAAACGAAATGAATAAATATACTTCTGATATTTTTGAAGATGAAAATAAGTTTATCGAGCACTCTAAAAACATTGTAAATCATTTATACGAGCAATCAAATTCTGCTAATATTAAAACAGGTGATGTTATTGTTGTTTACTTTGAAGGAATTGAATATAAAGATGTATTAACCGAAGCTGTTGGAGTTTTTAAAATTGAAAGTAAAGTAGATTTTTTTCAGACTTATTTAGATGATGACAGCTTTGATGTTGTGGTTCAAAAAGGAATCTCAACAAAAAAACTAGACAAAGGTTGTTTAATTTTAAACTCATCTGACACAGAGGGGACTGTAGTTTTATCGATAGACAATAATCAGTATGACGCTCAATATTGGATTAAAAACTTTTTAAGTGTAAAATATGCTGATGATCGTAATTTACACACACAAAACTATTTAGAAATGTGTAAAGAGTTTTCTGAAGAAATCATAAAACCTGAATTCGGAAAACAAGAACAAAGTAACTTTTTAGCAAATACTGTTGATTACTTTAAAGAACACGAAAGTGTAGATTACCACGGATTTAAAGATGAAATTTTTGAAGAAGACAAGCATAAAAATATGTTTGAAGACTACAAAAAACATTTCGAAAAATTAAACGATGTATTAATTCGCAACAATTTTGAAGTTTCTGACGCTGTATTAAAAAAAGAAAAGAGCAAATTTAAAACAGAAATTAAACTCGACACTAACATCCAAATTAAAATTGATGTAGATGCACCAGATGCTTCTTCCGACTATTTAGAACAAGGATATGATGAAGATAAAAAAATGAAGTTTTACAAAGTATATTACAATACTGAAAAATAAGTATAAAAAAAGCTGAGTTTTAAAACTCAGCTTTTTTTATGCTTATAACATTACTATTCCTTTTCAGACATTTTCTTTACATAATCAGTAATAATTACAATCTGCGTCGGACCAACTTTACCCTCAATATATTTCGCATTTTCATGATCTAAAGAAATTCTACGAACAGCAGTACCTTGTTTTGCAACCATGCTAGAACCTTTTACTTTTAAATCTTTAATTAATACCACAGAATCTCCTGCTTGTAAAATAGCTCCATTAGCATCTCTATGAATTATTTTTTCACTTTCATCTAAATGATCTCCACTTTCTTTAGCATAACGTAAATCGTCATCTTCTAAATACATCATATCCAATAAATCTTGTGGCCATCCTTCTTTTCGAAGTCTAGATAACATTCTCCAAGCCACAATTTTTACAGCCCTAAACTCACTCCACATCGAATCGTTTAAACAACGCCAATGATTAGTATCTGTTTTTTCTGCATCTTCAATTTGCTCTATACAAATGCTACAAGCTAACAAACTACCATCAACCCCACCTATAGAAACTGGAGGTACTTCATAAATTGATAAATTATCTTTCGATGCACATAACTCACATTGATTTCCACTTCTATCTTCTAACTCTTGTTGTAAACTCATTTTTTATTCTTTTTGCTACGCAAAAGTACATTTTTAAATTATATTTAGGCGATGATATTAGAAAGTAAAAGGTTAGTTATTCGTGATGCTCTTGTAAGTGATGCTCCGTTTTATTTTGAACTATTTAACAACCCAGATTGGATTAAATTTATCTCAGATAAAAATCTAAAATCAGTTAAAGAAACTGAAATTTACTTAAAAGATATCTTATTTAAAAATCTACAATTAGGAGGTTTGGGTTTCTTTACTGTAATCTTAAAAGAGACTAATGAAGCTATCGGTACATCAACAGCATTACAGCGAGATAAAGTAAATTGTATTGATATCGGTTATGGTTTTTTACCTGAAGCTAGAGGAAAAGGATATGCAACCGAAGCAACCAAATTAATTATAGAATATGTTCGTACTAAGTTTAAACAAGAAAAAGTATATGCTTTTACAGTTCCAGAAAACGAAAAATCTAAACAATTACTAAAAAAGTTAGATTTTAAATATATTGGATTACAAAATATTTTTGATGATGTAGAAGATTGTGTTTTTGAGTATAAATTTACTCCAAATACAAATCAATCAAACCTTTTGGGGTAGTTACTTCGATTATTTTATTTTCTCTATCAACTTTTTTAATAAAGTCATCGATCACAGGAACAAAAACCTCGCTACCATCTCTATCAATTTCAAACAAAGGTTGCGCAGTACTATCATTAATACTTACTATTTCTCCTACTTCTCCAAATAAAGCATCAACAACTGTAAAGCCAATAACTTCATGAAAGTAGAATTTTTTACCCGATAGTTTAGGTAATAAATTTAAAGGTAAATAAATACCTGCACGCATAATTGCATCAGCATCTGCTTCGGTATCTACATCTTCAAACTTTACACGAAACATCGTGCTTTTACTTAAAGATGATTTTTCAATAAAAAAAGGAACCAGATTATTGCCTAAATCGACAAAAACTGATTCCAAATTTTCGTAAAGATCGGGTTCATCAGTATCTAATTTAATAATTACCTCACCCTTAAAACTATGTTTTTTAACGATTCTGCCTAAATAAAAACAATCTTCTTTTTGCGTCATCGTAATACAGTTTTTATTCTTCGCTATCTGATCCGTTATCTGCAGCAGCATCCTCGCTATCTTCAACAGCAGGAGTATTAGCAGCGATACGTGCTTCATTAACAGCTTTTTCAGCTTCTAAAGCTTTTGCTTTTGCATCAGCTTCAGCTTTTGCTAAACCATCAACTTTCCCAGAAACTTTTCCAGCTTTCTCCTCTAACCAAGCTGCAAATTTAGCATCTGCTTGCTCTTGAGTTAAAGCTCCTTTTTTTACTCCACCAGCTAAATGGTTTTTCAACATAACACCTTTGTAAGATAAAATGTTTCTTGCAGTATCAGTTGGTTGAGCACCATTTTGTAACCAAGCTACAGCTTTATCAACACTTAAATCGATAGTTGCAGGGTTAGTGTTAGGGTTGTAAGTTCCAATTTTTTCTAAGTAACGACCGTCTCTTTTCGATCTAGAGTCAGCTGCAACTACCCAATAAAATGGTTTTCCTTTTTTACCGTGTCTTTGTAATCTAATTTTTACAGGCATAATTTTAATTTTTAAGGTACGCGACCTTGATTATTAATAAATCTTACCATCTCGTGATAAGTGGGCGCAAATGTATAAAATCTTTTTTATTTAAAAGAAAAAAACACACTTTATTACAATAAAAAAGAGCCTGATAAACAAGCTCTTAAGAAAATAAATTTGATACGAATTATAAAACTCTAACGCTAACTGCGTTTAATCCTTTCCTTCCTTCTTTAAGTTCAAACTCAACAGTATCACCTTCTCTAATCTCATCGATTAAACCTGATACGTGTACAAAATGCTCTGTGTTTGATCCTGACTCTGTAATAAATCCAAAACCTTTAGATTCATTGAAGAACTTTACTGTTCCTTCTTTCATTGTAAAAAATATTATAATTAAAACACAAAGATACTTTTTAAAAATTGATTCTTATTTATTTTTTTTAGCATTTAATCTAAACTTAACATTAAAAGCCCAAAAACACATTTATAAATCAACCAATCAACACTTTAAGTAATCATTCACTCGTTAATAACTTCTCCTTAAAACACCGTAATTTCTTTGTATTTTTACACTCTGTTTTTAACTAAAAAAACGCTTCATAAATTAAACAACACCAATGTATTTAATTTTCGATACCGAAACTACTGGATTACCAAAAAGTTGGAATGCTCCTATTACGGATACTGATAATTGGCCTAGAGCAATTCAAATTGCATGGCAATTGCATGATGAATTAGGAAATTTAATAGAGCATAACGACTTTTTAATTAACCCTGATGGGTTTAATATTCCGTATGATGCAGAGCGTATTCATGGTATTTCTACTGATTTAGCTATTGAACAAGGTATCGAACTAAGCGAGGGTTTACGATTATTTAATGAAGCTTTAGATAAAACCAAGTTTGTTGTTGGTCAAAATGTTGGATTTGACGTAAATATTATGGGGTGTGAATTTCATCGTTTAGGCGTTGAAAGTAAATTAACCGAACTACCAGTATTAGACACCTGTACAGAGCATACTGCTAATCTTTGTCAAATCCCTGGAGGTCGAGGAGGTAAATTTAAATTACCAACACTTACAGAACTTCACAATCATTTATTCGGAACAGGTTTTGGAGAAGCCCACAATGCAACTGCCGACGTTGAAGCAACAACACGTTGTTTTTTAGAATTAATTCGTTTACGACAGTACACTAAAGAACAACTACAGTCTGATGATGATTATTTAGACAACTTCATTGAAGCAAACCCAAATACAACTCAAGTTATCGGATTAAAACACTTAAACCTTAAAAGGGAAAGTGAAAAAATTCGTCAACAAAAATCATCTGAAAACGAAGCTAAAAACACCATTTCAACTTCAGAAGGATTAGCTGAGTTAGAAAATGTTCAGTTTGCGCATCTACATAATCATACACAATATTCAGTTTTACAATCTACCATTCAAATTGGTAATATTGTAAAAGCAGCAGCCAAAGATAACATGTCTGCTGTAGCAATGACAGATACTGCTAATATGATGGCTGCTTTTCATTTTGTTGAAGCGGTACTAAAACACAACAAATCAGTAGAAGCTGCCAATAAAGAAGCTATTGAAAACGGAGAAGAACCTATTGGTAAAATCTTAAAACCTATTGTTGGTTGTGAGTTTAATGTCTGTGCAGATCACACAAATAAAAGTCAAAAAGATAACGGAAACCAAGTTGTTTTATTAGCAAAAAATAAAAATGGGTATCATAATCTTGCAAAAATGTCCTCTATTGCATTTGTTGATGGATTCTATTACGTTCCTAGAATTGATAGAGAAGTTATCAAGAAATACAAAGAAGATATTATTGTTTTAACAGGAAACCTATACGGAGAAGTTCCTAGTAAAATATTAAACGTCGGTGAAGCTCAAGCTGAAGAAGCTTTACTTTGGTGGAAAGAACAGTTTGGTGACGATTTGTATATCGAATTAATGCGTCATAACCAAGAAGATGAAAAGGTAGTAAACAAAACACTTTTAGAGTTTTCTAAAAAACACAATGTAAAAGTTGTTGCGTCTAATAATACTTTTTATCTAGATAAAGAAGATGCAAATGCACATGATATTTTATTATGTGTGAAAGATGGTGAAAAACAAGCAACACCAAAAGGAAGAGGTAGAGGATATCGTTATGGTTTACCGAATGACGAATACTACTTTAAGTCTTCAGAAGAAATGAAGACTTTGTTTGCTGATCTTCCTGAAGCTATTATCAATATTCAAGAAATTGTAGATAAAGTAGAGGCGTTTACACTAGCACGTGATGTATTATTACCTGCATTCGATATTCCTGATGAATTTAAAGATGAAAAAGACAACGAAGACGGAGGTAAACGAGGTGAAAATAATTTTTTACGCCACTTAACTTACGAAGGTGCAAAAAAACGATACGGAGAAATTACAGAAAGCATTCGAGAACGTTTAGATTTTGAACTGGAGGTAATTGAAAAAACAGGATATCCTGGTTACTTCTTAATTGTTGAAGATTTTATTCGTGAAGCTCGTAATATGGATGTATCTGTTGGTCCCGGACGTGGTTCTGCTGCGGGATCCGTAGTTGCTTTCTGTTTATGGATTACCAATATTGACCCGATTAAGTACGATTTACTTTTTGAGCGTTTCTTAAATCCAGAACGTGTATCGATGCCTGATATCGATATTGATTTTGATGATGAAGGTCGTGGTCGTGTAATGGATTATGTAATTGATAAATATGGAGCTAACCAAGTAGCACAAATTATCACATACGGTACCATGGCTGCAAAATCTTCTATTCGTGATACAGCTCGTGTATTAGATTTACCTTTATTTGAAGCCGATAGAATTGCCAAGTTAATACCTGGAATGAAACTAAAGAAAATATTTTCTTTAGACGAAAAAACATTAAAGGAAAAACTTCGTGCTGAAGAAATAGAGTTAGTTAATGAACTTAAACGTTTATCTAACGGCTCAGATTTAATGGCTGAGACCATTAACAAAGCTAGAATTTTAGAAGGCTCTGTTCGTAATACTGGTATTCATGCTTGTGGAGTTATTATTACCCCTGATGACATTACTAAATTCGTACCTGTTGCTTTGGCAAAAGATTCCGACATGTACGTTACTCAGTTTGATAACTCGGTTGTAGAAGATGCAGGTTTACTAAAAATGGATTTCTTAGGGTTAAAAACTTTAACCCTAATTAAAGACACCGTAAAAATTGTTAAAGCAAGACATGATGTAGATTTAGATCCTGAAAATTTTCCGATTGATGATGTAAAAACATATGAGCTTTTCCAACGAGGAGAAACTGTTGGTATTTTCCAATATGAATCTCCTGGAATGCAGAAACACATGCGTTCGTTAAAACCGACTGTTTTTGCCGATTTAATTGCAATGAATGCATTGTATCGTCCAGGACCAATGGAATATATTCCTTCTTTTATCCGAAGAAAACACGGTGATGAAGCTATTGAATATGATCTACCTGCCATGGAAGGTTATTTGAAAGAAACCTATGGTATTACGGTATATCAAGAGCAAGTAATGTTACTTTCTCAGCAATTAGCAGATTTTACAAAAGGTGAAGCCGATGTACTGCGTAAAGCAATGGGTAAAAAGCAAGCAGCCGTCTTAGCTAAAATGAAACCTAAATTTGTAGAACAAGCAAAAGCAAATGGTCATGACGAGAAAAAATTAGAGAAAATTTGGACTGACTGGGAGGCATTTGCATCCTATGCATTTAACAAATCACATTCTACTTGCTACGCTTGGATTGCTTATCAAACTGCATATTTAAAAGCACATTACCCAGCTGAATATATGGCGGCAGTGCTTTCTAACAACATGAACGATATTAAATCGGTTTCATTTTTTATGGAGGAATGTAAACGTATGGGACTTGAAGTTTTAGGTCCAGATGTAAATGAATCGTACGCAAAATTTTCAGTAAACAAAGAAGGTGCTGTTCGTTTTGGAATGGCAGCTATTAAAGGTGTCGGTGCTTCTGCCGTAAGAGCTATTATCGAAGAGCGAAAAGAAAATGGTCACTTTAAATCAATTTTTGATGTTGCTAAACGTGTTGATTTACGTGTTGCTAACAAAAAAGCATTTGAAGGTTTAGTATTGGCTGGAGGTTTTGATTCTTTTAACGGAACACATCGTGCGCAATATTTTGTTGAAGATGAAAAAGGCTCAAAGTTTTTAGAGAAAATCTTACGTTTCGGAAACAAATATCAAGAAAATCAAAATTCATCTCAAGTTTCTTTATTTGGAGAAGCTTCTGAAGAAGAGATGCCAGAACCAATCATTCCACAATGTGACACTTGGGGAACCATGGAATTGTTAGCTCAAGAAAAAGAAGTGGTTGGAATGTATATTTCTGCACATCCTTTAGATGATTTTAAAAACGAATTAAAATTCTGTAACGCCACCCTTGCGCATTTTAAAGACTTGCATAAAGTTGAAGGAATGGGATTGTCTTTTGGAGGTATTGTAACCGATGTTCAACATCGAGTTTCGAAAGCTGGTAAAGGATGGGCAACTTTTATTATTGAGGATTATAACGAAAACCTAGAGTTTAGAATTTTTGGTGAAGAATATTTAAAATTTAAACACTTCTTAGTTCCTAATTCTTTCTTATTTATAAAGTCAACAATTAAACCTGGATGGACCAACAAAGAAGGTGTGAAAGGTGAACCCAGAATTGGTTTTAACGAGTTTTTATTACTCCACGATATTATGGATAAAATGTGTAAAAAGGTAACAATTAAAATGCCTTTGCACGACATAAAAGAAAACACCATTAAAGATTTACAGCATCTATTTGCAACCAATAAAGGAACTCAAGGTTTAAATTTTACTATTTGGGATGCTGAAGAAAAAATAGAACTGAATTTACCGAGTAGAACGACAAAAATTAAAATTTCTAGTGAGTTTTTAAAAGCTTTAGACGAACAGTTTATTAATTATAAGTTGAATTAAAAAACTGTTATTTATCTCTTTTATCAGAAAGTAATTACATCACCCTGAACTTGTTTCAGGGTCACATCAAGCAAGTCTGATCTATAATTATATGTGATTCTGAAACAAGTTCAGAATGATGAATCTTGTAACTTTACTAACATACAAAAACTATTCTTTTTTCAAGAAACTTAAACTAGCTTCAACAACTTTTTCTAATTCATTAGATAACTCTGATTCATCCCAAGGATGTTTTACATTAAACACATGGTCTGCTCCTGAAATAATTTCTAGTGTACTTTTAGGGTTCCATTGATGGAGCTCTTTTGCTTCGTTAACTGAAATAGAAGTGTCATTATCTCCGTGAATAATTAAATGCGGAATATTCAACTTTTCCTCAGCTGATTTAATATGAAGGCGTGCTTCATTCTCTTTAAAGTCTTTATAAAACTGATAATAATGAGGCATTTGTTGTTTTGTTCTTCCGTTTACAACATACTTAACTCCTGTTCTTTTCCATTCTTCTAAATCACCAACAGTAGCAGTTCTTCTACCAAAATCACTTATACTAGCTAAAGTAATCAGTTTATTAATTCTAGTATCTTCTGAAGCTTTTATTATTGAAATACCTCCGCCACGACTATGACCAATTAAACTAATATTATTGGCATCAATACTCTTATCATCTTTAAAATGATCTTGTATCCAATCTAAAACGTCATTTAAATCATCTAATTCTTTGGTGTAATTATTATTCCCGAAAGCTTCTAAATCTGGAAAATCAATTGGTTCTTCTATAGTTCCACCATTGTGAGAAAAACTAAACTTTACGAAACAAAACCCTGCTTTAGCAAACGCTTCTGCCATTAAATTCCAAGCTCCCCAATCTTTAAAACCTTTGTAACCATGACAAAAAACAACTATAGGTTGATTAATACTTTCTTTCAAAAAAAACACATCAATTAAAATCGGTTTTTTTTCGATTCTTTCTAAAATTATGTTTTTTCTGATTTCCATTAAACTATTCGATTATCTAATTAGTTAACTCTCTAAATAAGTTTTCTAGATTTTTATTTTCAGCATTTAAACCCAGTATTTTTAATCCGTTTTCTTGAGCGAAATCAAAAATCACAGGACGCATATCTTCTTTAGATTCAAAAGATAAAGTCCAATTATTTTCTATAGTATTTTTATAATGAACAATGTTTGGTAATCGTTTAATAAATTGTTCTTCTAACTTATAATCAAAAGTTACACGAATTACTTGTTCGTTGCTTGTTTTAAGCTCAGAAATCGGTTTATCAATTACCAATTCTCCTTTATTAATAATAATAACACGATCGCAAACTGCTTCAACCTCTTGCATAATATGTGTAGAAAGTAAAACCGTTTTATCTTTTCCTAATTCCTTTATTAATTCTCGAATCTCAACTAGTTGATTCGGATCTAAACCAGTTGTAGGCTCATCTAAAATCAACACTTGAGGATCATGCAAAATAGCAGCTGCTAACCCAACCCTTTGGCGGTATCCTTTAGAAAGTTGATGAATCTTTTTATGCGCTTCAACAGTTAACCCTACTCTTTCGACTACCTCATTAATTTTACTTTTTTCTACCTGATGAATTGATGCTTGAAATTGCAAATATTCACGCACATACATATCTAAATACAACGGATTATGCTCTGGTAAATACCCTATGTTTTTTTGAGCATCAATAGGATTTGTAATAACATCTACCCCACTAACTAAAACAGCTCCTTCATTAGGCTGAATGAAACCTGTTAAGATTTTCATTATGGTAGATTTCCCTGCTCCGTTTGGACCTAAGAAACCAACAATTTCCCCTTTATTTGCTTCAAAAGAAATATTGTTCACAGCTTTCTGAGTTCCGTAAATTTTAGATATTGAGGTAAGTTGTATTGACATAAATTATTAGTTGTAATTCTAAAATAAAATTAGGATTGCGTAATTTAAAGTGTCTCTTCGAGCGCAGTCGAGAAGTCTTATTTTATTACAAGGTCTCGACTGCGCTCGACCTGACATTTAGCAAATAAACTATTGTTTATCTTCTTATATAAGAAACGAAACTATAATCGTATTTATTCTTTTCGTCTGCTTTAAAATCTTCTCGAGCCACTTCTTTCCATACATTCATATCAATTTCAGGGAAGAAAACATCCGCTTCAAAATCGTGATGTACAATTGTGACATCTAATTTATCAACCAATCCTTTTTCAATTGCTTGTTTATAAATCTGTGCTCCTCCTATAATAAACGTATCATCATCTTTTGATATTTCTAAAGCCTCCTCTATTGAATTTGCTATAAGACAACCATCTTTAAAATAATCTTGATTTCTAGTAATAATAACCGAAGTTCTGTTTGGTAATGGTTTACCAATACTTTCAAAAGTATTACGTCCCATTAAAATATGATGCCTTGAAGTAACTTTTTTAAAGCGTTTTAAATCGGCAGGAAGGTGCCAAATTAAATCATTGTCTTTTCCTAAAGCATTATTTTTTGCTATTGCAGCAATTATTGTAATCATAAATTATACACTCTTAGCCCACTCTTTAATATAGCTTGTTAAATCTCTTTTCTTTGTTATAGCTTCGTCTAAAACTTCAGTTTTTATATTATCAACCAAAGTTTTAATAGCTACCAACACTTTTTCATCATTAATATCAGCTATTTTTTCGTAGAGTGAATCTTTTAAAACATCAACATTTGTAGTCATTTTTAGTATTTTTTGGATTCTAT
>JAHDHE010000102.1 GCA_020631475.1 Tenacibaculum sp.
TAGGTAATGCTAAACAAGCAGCACATTTTTATAAAACTGCATTCGGATTTCAATCTCACGCATATCGTGGATTAGAAACTGGTGCAACAGATTCTGTATCTTATGTATTAACACAGGACAAAATTAAGTTGATGCTAACAACTCCGTTAAGTAGCAAATCACCAATTAACGATCATATTGTAAAACATGGAGATGGAGTAAAAATTGTAGCACTTTGGGTAGAAGATGCAAGACAAGCGTATAAAGAAACAACTTCACGTGGAGCAAAATCTTATATGGAACCAACTGTTGAAAAAGATGAACATGGTGAAGTGGTAAGAGCAGGGATTTATACCTACGGAGAAACTGTACATATGTTTGTAGAACGTAAAAATTACAACGGAGCATTTTTACCAGGTTTCGAAAAATGGGAATCAGAATACAATCCGCCAGCAGCAGGTTTAAAATATATAGACCATATGGTTGGTAATGTTGGTTGGAACCAAATGGATGTTTGGGTAAAATGGTACGAAGATGTTATGGGGTTTGAAAACTTTTTATCATTTGATGATAAGCAAATCCATACAGAATATTCAGCATTAATGAGTAAGGTAATGTCTAATGGAAATGGTAGAATTAAGTTTCCAATTAACGAGCCAGCAAAAGCAGCGAAACGTTCTCAAATTGAAGAATATTTAGATTTTTATGAAGGTGCAGGAGTACAACACATTGCAGTTGCAACAGATGATATCTTAAAAACAGTAACTCAATTACGAGCAAATGGAGTAGAGTTTTTATCTACGCCACCAGAAGAATATTATAGAGCAGTTCCAGGGAGGTTAGAAGAATTTGACCATGAGTTAAGAGAAGATATCGAAAAGCTAAAAGCTTTGGGTATTATGATTGATGCAGATGAAGAAGGGTATTTATTACAAATATTCACAAAACCAGTAGAAGATAGACCAACTCTTTTCTTTGAGATTATTCAAAGAATGGGAGCTCGTGGTTTCGGGGCAGGAAACTTTAAAGCATTGTTCGAATCTATAGAAAGAGAACAAGCAAAAAGAGGAACATTATAAAATTGATACAAGAACCAAGAGTCAAGACAAATTTATCTTGACTCTTGGTTTTTTTCATCTTGATTCCAAAAAAAATATGAGTAAAGACGAGCTTTTAAAAGCAATAGAAAATAAATACGAAAAATTAGGTGTTCCTTTAGAAACGATGTTAGAAGGATTGCTGCATAGCACACCTATAACCTATTGGGATTATATTCAAACCGATGCCTTGTTAGGATTGCAAATACCAAGAACAACAGAAAAAGATGAGATGGTGTTTATCATGTATCATCAAGTAAATGAGTTGTTGTTTAAAATGGTTTTGTGGGAGATTGACCAAATTTCACTTTCAAAAGAAGCGATTACTGCAGAAAAATTCTCGAAACACTTAATGCGTATTAGTCGTTATTTTGATATGCTTTGCAGTTCGTTTACAGTAATG
This sequence comes from Tenacibaculum sp., assembly GCA_020631475.1. Taxonomy (GTDB): domain Bacteria; phylum Bacteroidota; class Bacteroidia; order Flavobacteriales; family Flavobacteriaceae; genus Polaribacter. The sequence continues at coordinate 1,480 of JAHDHE010000102.1, forward strand.
CAAGACGGAATGGATGTAGAACAGTATTTAAAATTCCGTAATACTTTAGCGCCAGCAAGCGGATTTCAATCTGCTCAATATAGAAAGATAGAGTTTGCATCAACTGAACTTATTAATTTAATTGATGCTCGTTATAGAGATACCATCGATAGAAGTTCGTCATTTAAGAATGCTTACGATCATTTATATTGGCAAGCAGCAGGAGTAAACCACAAAACCGGAGAAAAATCAATCTTAATAAAACTTTTCGAGAAAAAGTATATGGGTGATTTTATCGATTTTATGGAAGATTATAACGAATGTAATTTGTCTAAAAAGTTTCAAGAATTACCTTATGAGGTTCAGAAAAACCCAGAATTAATTAAAGCAATGCGTCATTACGATTACACAGTAAATGTAAAGTGGGTAATGGCACATTATAATGCAGCTGGTAAGTATTTAGGAGGCGGAGATAAAGATTTAGAAGCTACTGGTGGAAGTAACTGGCGTAAATATATGCATCCAAAATATCAACGAAGAATTTTCTTTCCGTATTTATGGAATGAAGAAGAACTAAAAAACTGGGGAACATTTTAGTTATTACAATATGTTAAATAAGAGGAGATTAGAAATAATCTCTTTTTTTTATTTTGGAATGGTAATTGTCTATCTATTTTCATAAGTTTGAATATTATGAAAAAAAGATTATTACTTACCGCGTTTTTATTTTTAACAATTAATTTCTTTGCTCAAGAAAAAGCAATCGCTTTTAAAGGAGGTGAGTGGCTTAAATTTAAAATGAGTTACAGCGGTTTTCTAAAAGCGGGTAATGCAAGTTTATCGTTAAAAGAAGAAGATTTAAATGGTAAAAAAGTATTGCACGCAACAGGTAAGGGTTGGACTACTGGTATGATTAAGTGGTTTTTTAAAGTAAATGATGATTATCAGTCTTATTTTGATATTGAAACAGGAAAACCATATTTATTTAAAAGAAAAATTGATGAAGGTGGTTACAAGAAAAATAAACAAATAACTTTTAATCAAGAAAAAAACACTGCTTATGTTCAGGATTTTCGTAAACAAAAAGATACGTTAATCTCTGTAAACAATCCTCAAGATATGATCTCTACATTCTACTTTCTAAGAAGTTATAATACCAAAGGAATGAAAAAAGGAGAAGAGATAAGTGTCGACATGTTTTTCGATAATAAAAGTTATCCATTTAAGTTACGTTTTTTAGGATATGAAATGCTTAGCACGAAGTTTGGAAAGGTTAACACACAAAAATTTAGACCAATTGTACAAGCAGGAAGAGTTTTTAAAGCACAAGAAA
>JAHDHE010000021.1 GCA_020631475.1 Tenacibaculum sp.
GTCGTAGAGGTCGTGGTAAAAAGTTTATTGAAGGAATGGTTGTTGCTATTGAGCCGATGACAAACATGGGAACTCATAAAATTCTACAACATAAAGACGGATGGACAATTACAACTCTAGATGGTAAACCATCTGCTCACTTTGAACACGATGTTGCTATTGTTAACGGTAAACCAGAGTTACTTTCAACTTTTAAATATGTAAACGAAGCTTTGGGTATTGAAACTAATGAAGAGGATGAATTCAGAGCTTAAAACTCTAAAACATGAACAAAAAACTTATTACTACTATTTTTTTTCTAGGAATATTCTTCGCAATTACTGGTAGTTTATTTAAACTATTACATTGGATGTTCGCTCCTGAGTTATTTGTTACAGGTATAGCATTATTAATAATCAGTTTTATTTTATTTGTGGTAAAAAAGTTATTAATTAAAAAATAATTAATTGAAACTTTTTAAAACTATACTGAATACAATACCCCGTCCAATATTAATTAAAGCTAGTTATTGGGCTCGCCCAGTAATTGCGTGGTGGTTAAAAGGCGATAAATTTACCGACCCTATCGATGGGAAATCATTTCGTAAATTCTTACCATACGGATATGGTGTACAACGAGAAAATGCACTTTCTCCTTCTACCCTATCTTTAGAAAGACATCGTTTATTATGGCTGTATTTACAAAATGAAACTGATTTTTTTTCTACAGATAAAAAATTAAAAGTTTTACATATTGCTCCTGAACAATGCTTTCTTGGCATTTTTAGAAAACAAAAAAATCTAGATTATATCACTTCAGATTTAGAATCGCCAATTGCAGATGTAAAAGCAGATATTTGTGATTTACCTTTTGAAAACAATGAATTTGATGTTGTTTTTTGCAATCATGTTTTAGAACATATTCCTGATGATACGAAAGCGATGCAAGAATTATATCGCGTACTAAAATCAGGCGGATTTGGTATTTTTCAAATTCCTCAGGATTTAAATAGAGAAACTACTTTTGAAGACGATTCTATTACCGACCGTAAAGAACGCGCAAAAATATTCGGTCAGTACGATCATGTAAGAGTGTATGGTCGTGATTATTTTAACAAACTTCGCTCTATAGGTTTTAAAGTTGATGAAATTGACTTCACAAAAAAAATCGCTCCAGAAAAACTAGAACGATTTGCTTTAATGAAAGGCGAAATTTTGCCTGTGTGTTTTAAAAACTAGTTAGAAAACTCAGCTATTTTTCCATCTTTATCTGCGTATAATAAAACCGCTTTTATTTGTGGGTATTTATTTAAAAATTCTTTTGATTTTTCTAAACCCATTGCCATAAAAGCCGTTGCATAAGCATCAACATCAGCACAATCAACTGCTCCATAAACTGTAGCACTTAATAAATTGCTTTCGGTTGCAAATCCTGTTTTAGGATTTATAGTATGCACATATTTTTGTCCGTTTTTACTAACTCTGAATTTTCTGTAATTACCAGAACTCGCCATCGATTGATTGTTTAATTCAATAAATCTAGATACACTTCTTGTACCATCTGCGTTTGGATCATCAATAGCAACTTTCCAATACTTGTCTCTACTATTTTTACCTTTTGCTCTAATTTCACCGCCAATTTCAACTAAATAATTGGTTACGTTTTTACTTTCTAAAAATCGACCAACGATATCAATTCCATATCCTTTAGCAATTGAATTAAAATCTAAACAAGCTTCTTTAAATTGTTTTTGAATATTTCTTCCTTTTAAGTTTACTTTATCCAAACCAACTTGCTTCATTAATTCATTTACTTGCAAAGTGTCTAAATCTTTCTTTTCTTTTTTATAGCCGAATCCCCAAGCATTTACCAAATTACATACAGTCGGATCGAAATAACCATCAGTCTCTATGTAAATTCTTTTTGATTTTTGAAAAACTTCTAAAAACAAATCATCAATAACCACTGTAGAATCTCCTTTATTAATTTTTGAAATATCAGAAGTAGGGATATACGTTGACAATGATTTATTTACCAGATGAAATAAACTATCAATCGATTTTTGGTAATCAGCAGCATCTAAATAAGTAATATGATAGGTTGTTCCGAAAACTAAACCTTGCAGTTTAGTTTCGTTTATCTTTTCTTCTTGTTTACAAGCTGTTATAAAAAACACCAGTATACTTGCTATAAAAAATATCTTTTTTGTCATCTTTTTAATTTGTTCACAAAAATAATTGATTCTTACTTCATAAAAGATTGTTAATTATCTTTTTTGTGAGCTCATTTTTTTAAATTTGCTGTATCATTGTTTTATTAACTCATCTGAAAAATCAGAAAAAAATGAAGAAAATAATTGCATTCCTTACCGTTTCAATTTTATTAGCATCTTGTGCTTCAACAAAAGAACTAGAAGCTTTAAAAGCTAAACACTCTCAAACAAAAGAAGAATTATTAGCTGTAAAAGCTAATTTAACCAAGTGTTTGATTGAAAAAGAAAGTTGCCAAGACAAAGTATCTAATTTAGAAACTTCGGTAAGTGACTTAAAAAAAGACAAACAAAATACACTTCAACAAGTTGAAAATTTAACTGTTTTAACTAAAGGAGCTAATGACAATATTAAAGAAACATTAACTCAATTAAGTAAAAAAGACAAGTACATTAATAGAATTAGAGCTGCTGCTTCTAAAAAAGATTCATTAAACTTAGTTGTTGCTTTTCATTTAAAGAAAGAATTACAACAAGGAATTGATGATGAGGATATCGAAGTAAATGTTGAAAAAACTGTGGTATTCATCTCTATTTCTGATAAATTATTATTTAAAAGTGGAAGCTATACCGTTTCAGAAAAAGCATCAAAAGTATTAGAAAAAGTTGCTACTGTTGTTAATGGGCAACCAGAAATGGACGTAATGATTGAAGGTCATACTGATGACACTCCTGTAGCATCGGGTTCTGCTTTAAAAGACAACTGGGGATTAAGTGTTTTAAGAGCAACTTCTATTGTTAGAGAATTACAAAACAAGTATAATGTAGCTTCTAGTAGATTAATTGCTGCTGGTAGAGGAAGTTTTGCCCCGTTAGTAGCAAACGACACACCAGCTAATAAAGCTAAAAACAGAAGAACAAAAATTATAATTTTACCTCGTTTAAATCAATTCTTTGAATTGTTAGAGCAAAAAGCTGAATAATTTTTACAAACTAATACACAAAAGGCAACTCTATGAGTTGCCTTTTTTTATTCAAAAAAACTAACGTTCTTTGTTGCGTACAATCAAATTAGTTATGTTAAATATTATTTTACCTAAAAGATTTCAGCTTTTAAAAACGTTTAGTTTAACCGTTTTGTTTTTTGCTTTTTTAGTTAGAGCTATTCTATATGTATTTGCTTTTAAATATATAGATTTTTCAATAATTAATTTATTTAAAATATTCGTTGTTGGTTTCTTTTTTGACATAGGAAATGTACTATATCCTTTGGCACTGTATGTAATATATTTATTAATTATTCCTACAAAGCTTCACGGTAGTTTAGTAGATAAAATCGTTACTAAATTTACCTACGGATTGTTCTTATTTATTTTCATTTTCTCATTTTTAGCTGAAATTCCTTTTTGGCAAGAATATCAAAGGCGTTATAATTTTATTGCAGTAGATTATTTATTATATACCTACGAGGTTGTTCAAAATATTCACCAATCTTTTTCATTACCATTACTAATTGGAGTTATCGTTTTAATTCTTGTTATTAGTATTCGTTTTGCTTCAAAAAAGGAAGCTTATAAGAATACATTCAACAATTCTGATTCTTTTAAATCTAAACTTATTCCTTCCTTTATTATTTTAATAAGTTTGGCTTTTTATCATAATTTCATCCCTAATAATACAGCTGAAATTTTCTCTAACATTAATGAAAATGAATTAGCAAAATCGGGTATGTATTCTTTTTTCGCTGCATACAAAAGCAACGAATTAAATTACAATGATTTTTATCCTACTTTACCTAAAAAAGAAGTTTATTCACTTCTTTCTAAAAATATAAAAGCTTCTAACGATAGCTTATTTTTAAAAGATAACATTTTTCGGTTCACAAAAAATGATAGCACTGAATTAAAACCCAATGTTATATTTATTGGATTAGAGAGTTTAAACGCTCGTTTTATGGAAGCTTTTAATGGTGAAAAAAACTGGACTCCAACTTTAGATTCACTTGCAAAAAAATCTATCTTTTTCACTAATCTATATGCTACTGGAACGCGAACCATAAGAGGTATTGAAGCAATAAGTTTAGCAATACCACCAACACCTGGCAGAAGTATCGTAAAAAGAAATAATAACGACAATCTTTTTACAATAGGTGAAATTTTTAAACAAAAAGGCTACAGTAGAACTTTTTTCTATGGAGGTGATGGGCATTTCGACAACATGACAAACTACTTTAGTTATAACGGATTTGATATCGTTGACAGAAGAAAATTACATAGGCTACAAGAAGAATTACCTACAAAAAGAACGCGTATTGAAGATGATGAAATGGTTTTCGAAAATGCATGGGCAGTATGTGATCAAGATTTATACAATAAGGTTTTAAAAGTTGCTGATAAACAGCACGAACAAAAACAACCTTTTTTCGATTTTATAATGACAAGTTCTAACCATAAACCTTATACTTATCCAGATAATGTAGTTGATATCCCTTCTGGATCTAACATGAAAGGCTCTGTAAGATATCTTGATAAAAGTCTAGAAGAATTTCTTAATAAAGCGAAAACAAAACCTTGGTATAAAAACACCATTTTTGTTATAATGTCTGATCATTGCGGCTATAGTGCTGGCAAAACAGAAATTAATGTAGAGAATCACCACATACCTGCTTTTATTTTAAATCTTAAAAATCAATCTCCTAAAAAAATAGAAAAGTTATCATCTCAAATAGATATTTTTCCAACATTATTTGGTTACTTAAATTGGTCTTACAACACTAAACTTTTCGGAAAAGACATCAATAAAATGCAACCTAAAGATGAACGTGCTTTTATTGGTAATCATCGTAAAGTTGGTTTGCTAAAAGAAGGAAAACTAATGCTATTAGAAACCAATAAAAAACATAAAAGCTTTAATTGGAATAAAGAAAAGAATGAAATTTCACCTATTGCAACTGATACCATATTCTTAAATGAAACAATATCTTATTATCAATCTGCTTTTGATTTATTTAAAAACGGTAAACTTAAAATAGATAATTAATTTATTGGCACCACCAAAGGGTATAATACTCTAAGTCTACCTCGAAATAGAAAGTTTATTCCTAATTAATAACTGCCTCGAGAGATTACTTATAGGTAGTTTACTTTACAAATCTATACGTAGCCTTTATTAAAAAAGTATTCTCTTTTGGCTGATTTCCTATTTGATTACCTATACTTCTGTATAGTGAATTATTCGGGTTTTCTTGTCCTGTGACACCTTGAGACCAAACAAAAAACAATTCTGATCCTGGAATATATTCCCAACGAACTACTAAATTAGAGCGGAATTGCACAAAAGAAAAATCGGGGTTTCTAAAAGAATAATCGGTTACTGCATTATTATTTTCATCAATATTATAAGTATTACTTGCTTCATCAAAAGAAATTTGATTATTATCATACCAATTAACTCTATCATTTAAATCTTCTGCAATTGCATTATTTACGTAATTAAAGTTAGTATATCTACCTCTAGATATAAATGGCTGTCCGTAATATTGAATTGATAAATTTGGATTGATACTGTAATTTAATCGTAATGTAGTAGATAAAGTTTCATTATCTATTTCTCCTAAAATGTACCTAGCTACTCCGCTATTATCAGCTTGAGTTACATATTGTGTTTTATTAGGATTTTGCTCAAACTCTGTATTTAAAGATAAACTTAAAGCATCAAATGGTTGATAGTTTAAACGCATCACATATCTCTTAAAACTGAAGTTGTCTTGTCTAGCATTGCTAAAAACATGCCCTAGTGTAAAACTAAATTTCTTAGTTTGATCAGACCCAAAAAACAATACATAAAAGTTTTCGTCAGAAAAACGCCAACGCGGACCACCTCTTAAAAATGTATTGGTAAAAATTCTAGGTTTGTGTCCAAATGAAACTTCTGTCCACCAATTGTTTTTCCAATTAATATTTCCTTGAAGTTCGTATTGAATTCTATTATAATTTCCTTCAAAATCGTACGAAGAAAACTGCGCTAATCTTACTCTAGCATCTCTATAAACTTTTGTAGGTTTTTGCCATAGATATCTAAGGTTAGTAAACTGAATCATTTCATCTGTTTGACGTAAAAAACCAACATCATTCAATTCTAATTCTGGTGATCTCCAAATAAAACCTCCATTATAGCGCCAATTTCCTCCTCCGTTTTTACCAGCTTCTACTCGTCCTCCAGTACCTGTTAAAGAAGTTCTATTTGGATCAACTTCAACATGACTTGCATCTACTCTTTGAAATAAGTGTGTTAAAGATTTTTGGGTTGCTTCGATTGCTTCTTTACTACCTTGTACATGACTAAAAATAACATTCCCTTCTAAAAAATAATCTCTATTTTTCCAGTTATGATTAAAGTCTATTCCTCCTGTATAAGCGGCTTTGTGTAAATAATTAAATTTACCATCTAAATTTCTATTAGTAGCCGTAAAGATTCCTCCTATATATGAATTTCTTTTATTAAAATCCTTTTGAACTCTAGTAACAAAATAGTTGGTTAATGGCTCTACAATTTCTTCTCTCTCATTTCCGTTCACCTCTCTAACAGTTGCATATTCATTAGATGTTAAACTTTCTAAAACTCCTATAGACCATCCATCTTTTGTTTTACCTGAAAATTTTGCAGCTCCTAAAATTGCTGTGTTTACAGGAGTATCTGCGTACTCTCCAGCTCCTAATCTTGCTCTTCTATGCGGACTTCTACCAATTCTTCTACTATAAAAAAGATTATCTCTTCCGTTAGCAAATTGAAAGTCGAAAATATTTTTATTCTCAACAAAAAAAGGTCGCTGCTCTCTAAAGAATATCTGAAACCCATCTAAAGCTATTGCTCCTGGATCAGCTTCTACTTGACCAAAATCTGGGTTGATCGTTAAATCTAACGTTAAATCATTTGTGATTCCAATTTTTGCATCCAAACCAAAGTTTGCCTTAAAATCGCTTCCATCTCTAAAAGGATTTGAGCCTTCTTTCGGATAAGAATCATATTGTAAAACTGTAAATGGTTGAATTTCTAATTGTTTTTGCGATTTTAAATCTATCAATCCGTGTAACTCACCTGCTTCACTAATAAAACCAGATTGAGAATTAGGAATTCGTTGCCAAAGCGAGCGCTCGTTCTTTCTAAAAATATTTCTTACAATGTTTAGTCCCCATATTTGTTCTTTAGATTTCCCAAATCGTAATTGACTTAAAGGTATTTTCATTTCTGTATTCCAACCTTTATCATCATGAGTCACTTTTGTATACCATATAGGGTTCCAACTAGCATCCCAATTATTTCCGTTCTGTGTAGCTATTTCTTCACCTTTTACACCAGCAGCAGTTGTTGTAAACACAAAAGCTGTTCTTTTATCATGATAACTATCTATTATTACATTCACCCTATCTCCTGCAAAACCATCTCTTCTAGATAATCTCTTTTGAATCAAATTTGGTTCATCATCTAAAGCTCTAATAGCGACATAAAGATATTTAGCATCGTAAACAATTTTAAACTTTGTTTGATAACTAGGTTGCGCTCCTTCATTTGGTGTTTTCTCTGTAAAATCAGTTGACCATTCAACTGCATCCCATCCAGAATCATTCAAAACACCATCTATTATTGGTGCTTTATTAACAAGTTTTGTTGTATATACTCTCTTAGGAAGTGATGTTGTCTCTGTTTGCCCATTAGTATTTTGAGTAATAAAAAAACAAGCTATTAGTAGTAAATAAAGATACTTCATGGTTAATTAAATTCTAGTTCAAATTTAACCCTCATTTTTCTTAACTTTTTGTTAATTCTTTTCTTCGGTTATTTTCATTTTTTAAAACTTTAAAAACAAAACTAACACGCTATTTGTCAATCAAATAATTAGTTGTACATTTGCAGACCTTTTTTAAGGACAAAATTAATTAATAATAGACAAAAACTAATCGTGTAATTATGAACACATTAAGTTACAAAACAGTATCAGCTAACAAAAACACTGTTAACAAAGAGTGGGTTTTAGTTGATGCGGACGGGCAAACGTTGGGTCGTCTAGCTTCTAAAGTAGCAATGCTAATTAGAGGTAAGTACAAACCAAACTATACTCCTCACGTAGATTGTGGAGATAACGTGGTTATCATCAACGCAGAAAAAATTAACTTAACTGGTAAAAAGTGGACTGATAAGTCATACATCCGTCACACAGGATATCCAGGAGGTCAAAGATCATTAACTGCTACAGAAATGTTCGAAAAAGATCCTACAAGATTAATCGAAAAAGCAGTAAAAGGAATGTTACCTAAAAATAAATTAGGTAGTGCGTTATACAAAAACTTGTATACTTACGCAGGTACTGAGCACCAACAAACTGCTCAAAACCCTAAATTGATTAACCTTAACGATCTTAAATAATGGAAACTGTACACAAAATAGGTAGAAGAAAAACAGCTGTTGCACGTGTTTATGTTTCTCAAGGAAGTGGAAACATCACTGTAAACAAAAAAGATTTAAATAACTATTTAACAACTCCTACTTTACAATACAAAGTAAGACAACCTTTAATGTTAACTGAGAACTTAGAGTCTTATGACATTAAAGTAAATGTTTATGGTGGAGGTGTTACTGGTCAAGCAGAAGCAATTCGTTTAGCAATTACTAGAGCATTAGTATCAATTAACGAAGAGTACAGAGCAGTATTAAAGCCAGAAGGTTTATTAACTCGTGACCCTAGAATGGTTGAACGTAAGAAATTCGGTCAGAAGAAAGCACGTAAGAAATTCCAGTTCTCTAAACGTTAATATTTTCATTGTTGCCTTACAAGAGGCATGCAATGTTTATTTTCTAAAGAGACTGTTATTTATAAAACAATTTATAACAGTTTAGTATCTAAATATTTCAGACTTTATAAACTACTGAAATATTGTGAAAACAGAACGTAAACACATTTTATTAAAATGGCAAACATTCAAGAATTATTAGAAAGTGGCGTACACTTTGGTCACTTAACAAGAAAATGGAATCCAAACATGGCTCCATACATTTATACAGAGCGTAATGGTGTTCACATCATCGACTTGTATAAAACTTCAGCTAAAATTGACGAAGCTTCGGCTGCGTTAAACAAAATAGCTAACTCTGGACGTAAAATCTTATTCGTTGCTACTAAGAAGCAAGCTAAAGACATCGTTGCAGAACAAGCAAAAGCGGTAAACATGCCTTATATTACTGAGCGTTGGCCAGGGGGTATGTTAACAAACTTTGTTACTATCCGTAAAGCTGTTAAGAAAATGGCTCATATTGATAGAATGAAGCAAGATGGTTCTTTTGATGCATTATCAAAAAGAGAAAAATTACAAATTAACCGTCAACGTGAAAAATTAGAAAAGAATTTAGGTTCTATTTCTGATATGACTCGTTTACCAGGAGCTTTATTTGTAATTGACGTAAAGAAAGAACACATTGCTATTGCTGAAGCACAGAAATTAAACATTCCAATCTTTGCAATGGTTGATACTAACTCTGATCCTAGACCAGTTGATTATGTAATTCCAGCAAACGATGATGCTTCTAAATCTATTGATAAAGTTTTATCTTATGTAACTGCAGCTATCGCTGAAGGTTTAACAGAAAGAAAAGCTGAGAAAGAAAAAGCTAAACCTGCCCCTAAAGCAGAAGCTACAACTGAAGCACCAGCTAAAGAAGAAGCAAAATAAATTATTTTTAAAGGCTTCAAATTAATTTGAAGCCTTTAATTTTTATAACAAAATATTTACAACTAAAAATAACAATAGAAATGTCAGTAAAAATTAGCGCTGCAGACGTAAAAAAATTAAGAGAAAGTACCGGAGCTGGTATGATGGATTGTAAAAATGCATTAGTAGAAGCAGAAGGTAATTTCGAAAAAGCTGTAGAAGTTTTACGTAAAAAAGGACAAAAAATCGCTGCTAAAAGAGCAGATAGAGAATCTACTGAAGGTGTGGCAATTACTAAAATTAGTGATGACAACACTTACGGTGTAGCTATTGTATTAGCATGTGAAACAGATTTCGTATCTAAAAACGATTCTTTTAAAGCTTTAGCTTCAGAATTTGTTGACATTGCTTTTACTACAAATAGTAAAGAGGAATTTTTAGCTGCTGATTTCGGTGGAATTACTGTTGCTGAAAAATTAATCGAACAAACTGGTGTTATCGGTGAAAAAATCGACATTACTTCTTTCGAAAAAATTGAAGCACCATATGTAGGAGCTTATACTCACGTTGGTAAAATTGCTGCTATGGTAGGTTTAACATCTGTTGTTGACAATGCTGCTGTATTAACTAAAGATTTAGCGATGCAAGCTGCATCAATGGGAGCAACTTCTTTATCATATAAAGATTTTGACCCTGCTTATGTTGCATCTGAAACAGAAGCAAGAATTGCTGCTATTGTAAAAGATAATGAAGAGTTAGTTCGTTTAGGTAAAACTTTAAAGAACGTTCCTCAATATGTATCTAGGTTACAATTAACTGAAGATGCTTTAGCTAAAGCTGAAGAAGCTGCTAAAGAGCAATTAAAAGCTGAAGGTAAACCAGAGCAAATCTGGGATAAAATCTTACCAGGAAAAATGGAAAGATTTATTTCTGACAATACTACTTTAGATCAAGAACAATGTTTATTAGATCAAAAGTTTATTAAAGACGAAAAGAAAACTGTTGAAGAATACGTTGCTTCTTTTGGTGATGTACAAGTTAAAAACTTCGTAAGAGTTACTTTAGGATAATTCTCAACAAATATTTATACTAAAACCATCCATTTATTGGATGGTTTTTTATTTTATAAAAATTTCAAATTAACAATATCAATTAGAATTTCTACAAATACTTATTCTTTGTAAAATTAATTCTTGATTACACCCTTGAATTAAACTCAAAAAAAATACGTAATTTTGCACAACTTTCAACAAGACTATGCAATATAAAAGAATCCTTTTAAAATTAAGTGGAGAAGCCTTAATGGGCGATCGTCAATATGGTATTGATCCTAAACGATTAAAAGAATACGCTCAAGAAATTAAACAAGTAGTAGATAAAAGTATAGAAGTAGCCATTGTTATTGGTGGTGGAAATATTTTTAGAGGAGTTGCTGGTGCCAGTAATGGTATGGATCGCGTACAAGGTGACCATATGGGTATGCTTGCTACTTGTATAAATGGTTTAGCACTTCAAAGTGCTTTAGAAGATGAAGGAATTCATACTCGCCTACAAACAGCTATTGAAATTAAAGAAATTGCAGAACCTTACATTAAAAGAAGAGCAAACCGCCATTTAGAAAAAGGGCGCGTTGTTATTTTTGGTGGAGGAACAGGAAACCCTTATTTTACAACAGATACTGCAGCAGTATTAAGAGCTATTGAAATTAATGCTGATGCTATTTTAAAAGGAACAAGAGTAGATGGTATTTACAATGTAGATCCTGAAAAGGATAAAAACGCTGTGAAGTTTGAAACTATTACTTTTAAAGATGTTATTGAAAAAGGTTTAAAAGTAATGGATATGACAGCCTTTACTTTAAGCGAAGAAAATAAACTTCCAATCATTGTTTTTGATATGAATACTAATGGAAACTTATTAAAGTTAGTTTCTGGTGAGCAAATTGGAACAATAGTTGATAACTAGAATACAAAAATTACCTCTAACAATTTTAAGAGGTTTATAAATACGAATAAAATGAACGAAGAGATAGATTTTATTTTAGATTCAGCAAAAGAATCAATGAATAGTGCTGTAGAACACTTAGTAAAAGAGTTACGTAGTATTAGAGCTGGCAAAGCTTCACCATCTATGTTAGCAAATGTTCAAGTAGATTATTATGGATCTGCAACTCCATTAGGGCAAGTAGCCAATGTTAGTACACCAGATGCTAGAACAATTACAATTCAGCCTTGGGAAAAAAACATGTTACAAGAAATCGAAAAAGCAATTATTATTGCGAATCTTGGTTTTAACCCAATGAATAACGGAGACAATATTATTATTAGCGTACCACCATTAACTGAAGAGCGTCGTAGAGATTTAGCAAAACAAGCAAAAGCTGAAGCGGAACATGCTAAAGTTGGTGTTCGTAATGCACGTAAAGATGCTAATAACGAAATAAAGAAGACTGATGTTTCTGAAGATATGAAAAAAGGAGCTGAAGAAAGTGTTCAAGATTTAACAAATGCTTTTGTAAAAGATATTGACGAAAAATTTATAATCAAAGAAAAAGAAATTATGACTGTATAATTTTCTTTAAACATAAATAAAAAAAGAGTGTTTTAAAACACTCTTTTTTTATTTATTTAAGACATTTACCATAACTTTGCTAAAAATATTTTGAATGACTTTTTGGACTAAAATTGCAGGTTTCATTTTACGAAATCGATACTTGGTATTAATCACCATAGCAGTGATTACAGGACTTTTAGTTACTCAAATAAAATACATGCGCTTCTCATATACCGAAGCAAACTTACTACCTGCAAATCATGAGGTAAATTTAGAATACAATAAATTTTTAGAGATTTTTGGTGAAGAGGGTAATTTAATTATCCTTGGTGTAAAAGACAGTACTATTTTTACTTCTAAAAAATTTAACAATTGGAACTCTTTAGTTAAGAGTTTTGATAGTTTACCCGAAATCGGTTTTTCAGTTTCCATCGCTGATGTAAAACAATTAAAAGCAGATCGTAAAACTCGTAAATTCATCGTAGAACCTTTATTTAAAGATCTACCAAAAACAAATGAAGAGGTTCTTAAAATAAAAGAACAACTTTTCGAGAAACTCCCTTTTTACGAGAATTTACTCTACAACGACAAAGGAACTCTACAAACTGCTATTTATCTTAATAAAGATATTGTAAACACACCTGCTAGAGCAAATTTTATAAATGAAATACTTATTCCTAAGATTAAATCTTTCGAAAAAGCAAATAGTATGGATATTCGAGTTTCTGGTATGCCATACATTCGTACTTTAAATTCTCAAAACATTACCGATGAAATGGCAATTTTTGTAATTGGGGCTTTATTAATAACTGCAATTATATTCTTTTTCTTTTTCCGTTCTTTTAGAGCTACTTTTATCACTTTATCAGTTGTTATTATAGGAGTTGTTTGGGCTTTAGGGTTTATTGGTTGGTTTAGATATGAAATCACTGTTTTATCTGCTTTAATTCCACCTTTAATTATTGTTATTGGTGTGCCTAATGCTGTATTTTTAATTAATAAATATCAGCAAGAAATAAAAAAACATGGTAATCAAGCAAAATCATTACAAAGGGTAATATCAAAAATTGGTAATGCTACTTTAATGACAAATATCACTACCGCATCTGGTTTTGCAACTTTTGTATTTGTAAAAAGTCAATTATTAAGAGAATTCGGAATTTTAGCTTCTGTAAATATCATCAGTATATTTATTTTGGCATTATTAATCATTCCAATTTTATATAGTTTCATGCCACTTCCTGAGAAAAAACATTTAAATCACTTAGAAAAAAAGTGGATGGGAAATGTAGTTTCTTGGATGGAAAGAATGGTAAAAAAACAACGTATTTCAATATATATAACTACCGTTGTCGTTATTATATTAAGTATGATTGGATTGTATCAAATTAGAGTTTCTGGTAGTTTAATTGAAGACATGCCAAAAGGAATGCAGTTTTATAAAGATATTAAGTTTTTTGAAACTGAGTTTGGAGGAATTATGCCTTTAGAAATTTTAGTTGATACTAAAAGAGAAAAAGGAGTTATGAAACTTTCCACTTTAAAAAAGATGGAAAAACTAAATGAAACCATCGAAACTTTTCCAGAATTATCAAAACCTATATCGGTAGTTAATTTAGTTAAATATTCTAAGCAAGCTTACTATAAAGGTAACCCAAAATACTATCAATTACCTACCAGTCAAGAAAAGGCACACATTTTTGCTTACACAAAAAATTCTAGCAGTAATTCTAGAATGCTAAATAACTTTGTAGATAATACTGGTCGTTATGCACGTATCACAACCTTTATGAAAGATATTGGAACTGATAAGATGGATATTATTCAAGATCGTTTACAAGCAGTTATAAAAAAACAATTTCCAGAAGAAAAGTTTAATGTTTCTCTAACTGGTAAAGCTTTAGTATTCTTAAAAGGAACTAATTATTTAATTAAAAATTTAGTAATTTCATTATCGCTTGCTATTTTATTGATTTCAATTTTTATGGCGTGGATGTTTCGCTCGTATAAAATGATTTTCATATCATTAATACCGAACATGCTACCTCTACTAATTACTGCTGGATTAATGGGGTTCTTTGACATTCCAATAAAACCTTCCACTATTTTAGTATTTAGTATTGCCTTTGGTATTTCGGTCGATGATACCATTCACTTTTTAGCAAAGTATAGACAAGAACTACTTGCTAATAATTGGAAGATAAAACCAGCTGTATATTCAGCACTTCAAGAAACAGGAGTTAGTATGTTTTATACATCCATCGTATTATTCTTCGGATTCTTAGTTTTTACAATTTCAAGTTTCGGTGGTACTATTGCCTTAGGTGGATTGGTTTCTGTAACCTTACTTTTAGCAATGGTTTCAAACTTATTATTATTACCTTCTCTCCTACTTTCATTTGAGAAAAAAATCGCTAATAAAAAGGTATTAAAAGAAACTAAATTTAAAATTTTACCTCCAAAAGAAGACAAATAGTATTCTTATATTTCTTCGTTGCCTAGTTAACATCAAAAAAGTATCTTTGCTTGATTTTATTGAAGATATAAAGAGATGAAAAGAAGTAGCGTTAAAGAACTATTACAGTCGGATAAATTTTTACAAGAGGTCCATTTAAAAGGTTGGGTAAGAACTTTTAGAAGCAATCGTTTTATTGCTTTAAATGATGGTTCTACTATTAATAATATTCAATGTGTAGTAGATTTCGAAAACACAAATGAAGCTTTATTAAAAAGAATAACAACAAGTGCTGCTGTTAGTATAACAGGTACTTTAGTTGAAAGCCAAGGTAAAGGACAAACTGTAGAAATAAAAGTTACTAATTTAGAAATATTAGGAGATTCTAATCCAGATGAATATCCTATTCAACCTAAAAAACATAGTTTAGAGTTTTTACGTGAAAATGCACATTTACGTGTAAGAACAAATACCTTTAGTGCAGTAATGCGTGTACGTTCAGCATTATCTTTTGCTGTACACCAGTATTTTCAAAAGAACGGATTTTACTATGTAAATACGCCTATCATCACTGGATCGGATGCGGAAGGTGCTGGAGAAATGTTTCATGTTACGAATTTCGAAGCTAATAAAGCTCCATTAAACGAAGAAGGAAATGTAGATTATACACAAGATTTCTTCGGTAAAGAAACGAACTTAACCGTTTCTGGTCAGTTAGAAGCTGAAACATATGCCATGGCATTAGGTAAAGTATATACTTTCGGACCTACTTTTAGAGCAGAAAATTCAAATACTACACGTCATTTAGCTGAGTTCTGGATGATTGAACCTGAGGTTGCATTTAACGATTTAGATGCAAATATGGATTTATCAGAAGATTTTATTAAGGACGTTTTACAGTATGTTTTAGATAACTGTAAAGACGATTTAGCTTTTTTAGATAGTCGTTTAGCGCAAGAAGAGAAGTCAAAACCTCAAGCACAACGTAGTGAAATGGGCTTAATTGAAAAATTAAAGTTTGTTGCCGAAAATAACTTTAAAAGAGTTTCTTATACTGAGGCAATAGATATTTTACGTAATTCTAAGCCAAATAAAAAGAAGAAATTCCAATTCCCAGTGAACGAATGGGGAGTTGATTTACAATCGGAACACGAACGTTATTTAGTTGAGAAGCACTTTAAGTGTCCTGTAATCTTATTTGATTACCCAGCTAATATTAAGGCTTTCTATATGCGTTTAAACGATGACGGAAAAACAGTTAGAGCTATGGACGTACTTTTCCCAGGAATTGGAGAAATGGTTGGTGGTTCTCAAAGAGAAGAGCGTTTAGATGTTTTAAAAGCTAAAATGGCTGAATTAAATATTGAAGAAGAAGAATTGTGGTGGTATTTAGATACTCGTAAATTCGGAACTGCAGTGCATTCAGGATTTGGTTTAGGTTTTGAACGTTTGGTATTGTTTACAACAGGAATGAGCAATATTCGTGACGTAATTCCTTTTCCAAGAACACCACAAAACGCAGAGTTCTAAAAAAATCATAAAACTTATAATTATCAATCGTCATTCCTCACAGAATGACGATTTCTTTTTATCCTATTTCATATATTTGTAAATATGCTAAAACAAGGTTTACATCATAAATTACTTCAAAAATTATCTCCTCAACAAATTCAGTTGATGAAACTAATTCAATTGCCTACACAAGCTTTTGAAGAACGTTTAAAACAAGAAATTGAGGAAAATCCTGCACTTGACACAGGAAAAGAAGAACCTGAAAGCTTTGAAGATACGCTAACCAACGAGTCAGATTTTGATGATACTGGTAATGATAAAATCGAATCTGATGATATAAATATTGATGAATATTTAAGTGACGATGAATATCCAAGCTATAAAACTCAAGCGAACAATTATTCAGCAGATGATGATGACAAACAAGTACCTTATGCAGCTGGAACCACATTTCATCAATCATTAAAAAATCAATTAAGTACTTTTAGAATAAATGAAGAAGAAAAAGCAATTGCTGAATTCTTAGTTGGTAGCATTGATGATAGCGGATATATTCGTAGAGAAATTATTGATTTAGTAGATGATTTAGCCTTTACTCAAAACGTATTTACTACTGAAGAAAAAGTAGAAAACGTTTTAAAAAATGTTGTTCAGAGGTTAGATCCTATTGGTGTTGGTGCTTTAGACTTAAAACAATGCTTAATTATTCAGTTAAAATCTAAACCTGAAAAGGAAAGTAGAGATTTAGCTATTAGAGTTTTAGACGAAGCCTTTGATCATTTTGTAAAGAAACATTACAAGAAGCTTCTTGAAAAGTTTGACATTAATGAAGAAAAATTAAAAGAAGTTATTGCCGAAATAGGAAAACTGAATCCGAAACCAGGGAGTTCTTATGCTGGTAATAACAAAATAGCGGAACAAATCGTTCCAGATTTTTCTATCAAAATTATTGATGGTGTTTTGGAATTAAATCTAAACTCGCGTAATGCACCTGAATTACATGTTTCTAGAGAGTACAATAATATGCTTAAAGGCTACAGTGATTCTAAAGAAAAGAGCAAAAGTCAAAAGGATGCAGTAAT
Source organism: Tenacibaculum sp. (assembly GCA_020631475.1). Taxonomy (GTDB): domain Bacteria; phylum Bacteroidota; class Bacteroidia; order Flavobacteriales; family Flavobacteriaceae; genus Polaribacter. The sequence continues at coordinate 17,494 of JAHDHE010000021.1, forward strand.
GTTTATCAAACAAAAATTAGATGCTGCTAAGTGGTTTATTGACGCTATTAAACAACGTCAGCAAACCCTTTTAATAACTATGAATGCAATTATGCATCGTCAAGAAGAATATTTTTTAACAGGTGATGAACGTAAGTTGAAACCTATGATTTTAAAAGATATTGCAGACGAAATAAATATGGATGTTTCTACTGTATCTAGGGTTGCAAACAGTAAATATGTATCTACTCCTTACGGAACAAAGTTGATTAAAGAATTTTTCTCAGAATCAATGAAAAACGATCAAGGTGAAGATGTTTCTACTCGAGAAATAAAAAAAATATTAGAAACAGTTATTAATGAAGAGGAAAAAAGAAAACCTTTAACTGACGAAAAATTATCTAAAATTTTAAAAGAAAAAGGATACCCTATTGCTAGAAGAACTGTTGCTAAATATCGTGAGCAGTTAGATATTCCTGTTGCTAGATTACGTAAAGAAATTTAATGCGTTGGTATAAATTCATATCTACCATTCTACATCCAATTGTTATGCCAACAATTGGCATTTTAATCTACTTTATTTTTACACCAACACATTTAAATCGCAAACAACAACTTAGTTTATTAGCTGTAGTTTTTGTAGCAACATATATAATTCCGTTATTGCTTTTAATTTTATTAAAGTCTATTGGTTATATAAAATCTTTTCAGGTTCACACTATTAATGAACGTAGGGTTCCTATATTTTTTATGATGACTTTACTATTTATACTAGGAAAGTTTTTTTATGAGATTAGCTCTATTAGAGATTTAAGCTACTTGTTTTTCGGTGTTGTTTTTGGACTTGGAATTATCTATCTATTATTTTTAGCAAAAATTAAAGCTAGCTTACATTTATTGTCAATTGGAGCTGCAACTGGATTTTTCTTGTTATTTCAACAATTACAAAACATTAAAACATTGCCAATAGTTATTATTTTAATTATTCTTTCAGGTCTTTTAGCTAGTTCTAGATTATATTTAAAAGCTCATACCACAAAAGAAGTGTATATTGGTTTTTTTATAGGTATATCCTCTCCTTTTTTAGCTTACTACGTGTTATAATAAATAAAAACTTAACCCTAAACGCACTATTTTTGTATTAATAGGATTATTATTTATTGATGCGTTTTTAAAAAGCGAAGTTAATCCGTAGTAAACATGAAAATTAAAAGTTCCGTATCCAGCTGACATTGTTAAACCTGTTTGCCATTTATTAAACTCATTAAGATTACTAATATTAACAGGCACATTAACATCAGTATATGTAAATACATTACTTATGTTATAACTTACCTTTAAACCTGCGTAAATTCGCCAAAAAGAATACGTATTTGCTGTAGATGTTCTCCATCTAAACTCTATTGGTATTTCTATATTATGAAGTCTAAGTTTATTTGATTTTAAATCACTCCCAGATTCAAAACGATTAGGATTTCCTTTTATAACTTTTAAATTATGACTAAAGGAATCAAAACCGTAACCTAAACCAATTCCTAGGGCAACTTTACCCGATTTATTAAAAGGGATATCTTTAATATAACCTCCTGAAAAACCATAAGAAAAACCACTTTTGGAAACTTCAACTGGTTGATTATTTAAAACATTATAACTTACATTGATGTATAATTGATCTTCCCAATACTTGTCTCCTATTTGTAAGGAATCATTTTGGGCTTGTATATTAAACACAGAAAATAAAATAAAAAAACTTAATATGTATTTCATCATAATTAACTAACGATAAATATAGTTTATTTTGTATAAAAAAAGAGCAATCATAACGATTGCTCTTTTTCAAGAATATTTAAAAGTAATATAATTACTTGTCTACAGTACTTCCTTTATGAGTAGATAAACTTAATTTAAGAGCATTTACATCTCTTAATTTTTCACGAATATCTGCTAAAGTACCAACACTTGATTCTTTATCTGCTTTAATAGAAGTTGTCATAAAAGGAATATCACTTTCAGCTTGATTATCTCTTTCTAAGAAAATAAAAGAAGGAACATCATCAGGTGTAGCAATCTTATCATTTAATTGAATTCTATTATAAGTAGTACCATACTTTGGGTCTTTAGCCTTACCAACATAAATTGTACTTACTAAACTTTTACGCTCTAATTTCTTTACTTCACTTGCACTTGGTAAACGAGGAGACTCGACCTGTAAGTCAGTTTCTCTCATTACTGTAGTTACCATGAAAAAGAATAATAACATAAAAACAATATCAGGTAGTGAAGATGTGTTCACAGCTTGCACCTCTCTTTTCTTCTTTTTAAATTTAGACATACTTAATTGTTTTAATACTATTGAACATTAGTAGGTTCAGAATCAGATATAATTTGAGGGTAACTCGACTTAATATCTAATACTTTTTTTCTTAATGCATTATCTTTTCTTCCACTATCTTTAAAAGCTTGCTCTAATTCAGTAAAACTTGTACCATATTTTTCTTGGCACAATCTATTACGTAATTCTGTATATGCTTTCAACAACTCGTTTTGAACAGCTACATATACTCCAAATTCAGTACCTCTATCACTCTCTACAGCAATAATTGCTTTATTTGGATGATCTGATGAAGCTGGATCTTTTTCACCTTTACAATAATCACAAGCTGCTCCTGCTTCTTTTTCTGGCATTGGATTTCCAATACCACCTCCATTATCTATAAATTTGATAGCTGCATCTTTTAAATCTTTTAACTCCATAACTTGATCTTCTACGAACAAATCGTTATTTCTGTTAATGATAATTTGAAAAATGTTCTTCTCTTTTACAATTGGTGGTTTAACGTCTGTTTTTTCAGCTAATTTTTTTGGAATACCTGAATCAACATCCATTGTAGTTGTTACTAAGAAAAAGATAAGTAGCAAGAATGCAATATCTGCCATCGAACCTGCATTAATTTCTGGGTTTTCTCTTCTTGCCATAATAACTTACGATTTAACTAATCCTTTTAATAAATCCCATACAAAAAATAGTCCTGCAACTAACATTAAAAGACCACTAAATATAATTCCAGTACTTGTTAATTTAGATACTGAACTTCCTTCGTTTGCTAAAATATTAATACTAGTAGCATCCATTACTTGGTCGCTATTTGCTAATAAATAAGAAACTAAAAGTACAACACTTAAAACTACTAACCCCATTATTGCTTTCTTTAATGCTGCTGGATTTTTCAGCAACGAAAACAAAGATCCTAATACAGTTACTACAGCTGTTATTCCTAATAAGACTAGAGAATAACTCACTAATGGTGAAGCTGCTCCAGAAGCAGCTATCTTATCGTCAGGATCAACTGTCATAGCCATAAACGCTAATACTAAACCTATAATGGCTAGTAAAGCTACTATTACTGTTATAATCTTCTTATTCATTTCTTATTTTTTATATTTTGATAATAAATCTATTAAAGAAATAGATGCGTCTTCCATATTATTTACAATACTATCCATTTTCGAAATAATGTAATTGTAAAAAATTTGTAATATAATTGCTACTACAAGACCAAATACAGTAGTTAAAAGTGCTACTTTAATACCACCAGCTACTACTGCTGGAGAAATATCATTAGCTACAGCAATTGCATCAAAGGCTCCAATCATACCAATTACAGTACCCATAAATCCTAACATTGGTGCTAATGCGATAAATAAAGATAACCAAGAAACATTTTTCTCTAATAATCCCATTTGAACTCCACCGTAACCAACTACAGCTTTTTCAGCAGCTTCAATACCTTCACTAGATCTTTCTAATCCTTGGTAAAAAATAGATGCAACTGGTCCTTTTGTATTTCTACAAACTTCCTTAGCTGCTTCAATACCTCCAGAACTTAAAGCATCATCAACACTTGCTACTAATTTATTAGTATTGGTTGTTGCCATGTTCAAATATATAATTCTTTCTATTGCAATAGCTAACCCTAAAATTAAAGCTACTAATACAATACCCATAAAGCCTGGACCTCCTTCAATAAAGTAACGCTTTAAAATTTGGTGAAAAGTTTCTGAATTTTCTGCTGTTGCTTCTTGAGCGTAAGTTGATTGAATAGCTCCAAAAAACATGAATCCTGCAATAGTTAGGATATTTACTACTTTTTTCATTTTGTTATAATTAATTTAAATAGTTAACGGGTTAAAAATACAAATTTTACTATGAAATACTTAATCTTTTATTAAATAAGTAATTCTTACTTGCACTTATTACACTTTTTTATTTTTTCAGAGTGCCAAGTAACAAAAAAATGTTGGGACATTAAAAAAAAACGATAGTATTTATACTTTCACAGCCTTTTTTTATTCTTTTTACTACTTATTCAAGCAGTTATATGGGTAAATTTAACAATTAATTTACAAACTAACCTATTTCTCCTCTTAAAGAAGTCTCAAAATAACGCTTAAAATCCTCTCTCGGAAGCTTTTCTCCTATTAAATACATCATTTTTGCGATAGCAGTTTCTGTTGTTATGTCTTTTCCACCTACAACTCCAATTCGTTTTAAATCAGAACTTGTTTCATAATGTCCTAAAATAACACTTCCTCCTGCACATTGTGTAACATTCACAATATATATTCCTTTTGCAACGGCTTCCTCTAACAAATTTATAAACCATTTTTCGTTTGGTGCATTTCCTGCGCCATAAGTTTCTAATATTATTCCTTTTATATTAGGAATATTAATAAAGCTCTCAACTACTGATTTTGTTATTCCTGGAAACAACTTTAATATCGCAATATTGTTATCTAGCTTCTTTCTAAAAACTAATTTATTATCGTTTAATTTTGGTTTTAAAAGTATAGAATGATTAAAATTTAAATGCACTCCACTCTCAGCTAAAGGCGGGTAATTCATTGAAGCAAAAGCTTCAAATTGTTCTGCATTTATTTTAGTTGTTCTATTTGCTCGGTATAGTTTATATTCAAAATACAATCCTACTTCTTGAATAATTGGAACTCCGTTTTTATTTGCTGAAGCTACTTGAATAGATGTTATTAAATTCTCTTTAGCATCTGTACGTAAATCTCCGATTGGTAATTGAGATCCTGTAAAAATTATAGGCTTTTGTAAATTTTCAAACATAAAACTTATAGCCGAAGAAGTGTACGACATAGTATCTGAGCCTGTTAAAACAACAAACCCATCATATAATTCATAATTATCTGAAATAATTTCTGCAATTTTCACATAATAATTCACATTCATATTTGAAGAATCAATCGGTTCATCAAAAGAAATCGTAGAAATATCGCAGTTTAATTGTTGTAATTCAGGAATTTTACTTGATATCTGACTAAAATCAAATGCTTTTAAAGCACCTGTTTTATAATCTTTTACCATACCAATGGTACCGCCTGTGTAAACAATTAATATTTTAGGTGTGTTTGTCATTTTGACATTTTTTTATACCATTTATAATTTGGAATAATTTATGTTGTAAATTTATCAAACAAAAAAGAATTCAACTTATAAAAATAAAAAAATATGGGATTAGGATATTATATGATCATTGGTGTTATAACCTTAGCCAGTTGGCTTGTTAGCAATACGCTAAAACGAAAGTTTAAAAAATATTCGCAAATTCAATTACGAAACGGAATGAGCGGTGCAGAAATTGCATCGAAAATGCTTGCGGATCATGGTATTTCTGACGTTCAGGTAATTTCAACTCCTGGTAGACTTACCGATCATTATAATCCACAAAACAAAACAGTAAACTTAAGTGAAGCTGTATACAATCAACGTAATGCAGCTGCAGCTGCAGTTGCAGCTCATGAAGTTGGTCATGCTGTTCAACATGCAAAAGCGTACAAGTGGTTAACAATGCGTTCTAACCTAGTACCTATGGTTAATATTTCTTCTCAGTTTTCTCAATATTTAATTATAGGTGGATTAGTTTTAGGAGCTACATCTAGTTTTGGATATTGGATTTTAGCCGCTGGAGTTGCTTTAATGGCAATGGCTACTTTATTTAGCTTTATAACTTTACCTGTAGAATACGATGCAAGTAATAGAGCTTTAGCTTGGTTAGAAAATAAACACATCGTTACTCGTGAAGAATTAGCTGGATCTAGAGATGCTTTAAAATGGGCAGCAAGAACATACTTAGTTGCAGCTTTAGGATCTTTAGCAATGTTAGCTTATTGGGTTATGAAATTAATGGCAGCTAGTAGAGATTAAAAAAATCACTTGCAAAAAACTATATCTCATAAAAAAACTTCAGAATATTCTGAAGTTTTTTTATTTATTAATTAATCATTCAACTTTAAAACAGCCATAAATGCTTCTTGTGGAATTTCTACATTACCAACTTGACGCATTCTTTTCTTCCCTTTTTTCTGCTTTTCTAATAATTTACGCTTACGAGAAATATCACCTCCATAACATTTTGCAGTTACATCTTTACGCAATGCTTTGGTAGTTTCTCTGG
>JAHDHE010000103.1 GCA_020631475.1 Tenacibaculum sp.
ACATAAGAATTCCCTAAATAACTATTCGCATTACTTGATTGATTTTCTTTTAAAACTATAGCATTATTTGTTCCAAAGTTTTTTATGGAATTTTTCAACTCTCTTATCTTAGTATAGTCAAGAGTTACGTATCCATTAATTTTTGTTTTTTTTGACAACCTATTAGAAAAATTTAACGAATTAAAAATAGTATTTCTTGCATCTACATTTTTGTTTACAAAAACATAACGAGGTATTTTAGCATGATCTATTTCTGAAACACCAAAACCTCCTTCATTGTAATTATTGGTGAAATTACCAATACCTCCTTGCATTTCTATGTAATCTAACATGTTTACGGCAGATTCACCAATATTATTAGCCTCAGTAACTAAGGCGAAGTTTCCTTTCTTAAAGAATTTAAATAAATTTGTGTGTAATTGATATTTCTTATCAATGCCTGAATTTGCTTCAATATTACCAACTATTTTATTTTTATAGTTTTTACTTAATGTAATATTTAAAACTATTTTACCCGATTTTTGATCACCAATATCTTCAAACTCTTTAAAATTTTTTAAAATTTGAATACCTTGTATAGCTTCTGCCGACAAGTTTTCGGTAGCCATTTCATGCTTCTTACCAAAAAAATCTTCTCCTTCAATTACAACTTTATCAATTACATTGCCTTGAAAATTTACTTTGTTATTGTTATCGATTGTTAAACCAGGTAATTTTTCTACTAAATCTTTTAAATTAACCTCTGTGCTATCTCGAACTTTAGAAAGATTATAATTTATAGAGTCTTTTTTCACTCCAAATTCTTTGTAATTTGAAGTAATAACAATCTCTTTTAGCGTAGTAGTTTGTTCTTCTAAAAAAATAACAATATTTGAGATATCCTTTTTATTTAAGGGAAATAGTTTAGGTTTATAACCTAACAGGGTTATCTTTAAATAATACTCTTTTAAAGTCTTTGGTAATTTTAAAAAAAAACTACCATCTTCTTTAGATGAAATGTACTCTTTTGTAAAGTCTGTTTTTTTTTCTACAAGTTGAACCGTAGCATAAATTAATGGTTGATTTTCATTATTAAATACCTTTCCTTCAATTCTATTTTGAGAAAAAGAAACCAAATTACTACATATGCATAAAAAAAGTAAATAAAAGCGCATTAATTTTTAATGAGATTTACTAGCTGAAGTGGTAGTCTTAATAACCCCTTTTTTTAATTCAGTAAGTGTTTGCATAGTAGTTGTTTTATCTCTTTCTGGTAAAATATTTTGCTCTAATTTTCTTTCAATTTTCATTGCTTTGTAAATAAAATAATCGTTTTCTAAATATAATATTAACCCTGGTAAACCATCGTATTCTCTAGGACCTCCTTTAACACCCAAATCTTCAGTATACCAAGCGGTAACTTCTCCTTTATTCGTTTTAGCAATTGCTTTTTTGCAAAGCATTCCTGCTATGGTTTTCTCCTCTCTTAAAAGATTCCACTTAATTCCATTTAGCTTAGTTAAAAGCGACATACTATTTTTCTTACCAATTTGCCTTATTACGGTTTGTTTATTGTAGTCTTTAAAATAAGCTTGATAAGGAACCTTGCTTAATGTTTTTACATTGGTCATCCCTGTACTTTCAGTTTTTTCATCAATTTGCTTTTGTTTTACTTCATAAACATTTTGACTAATATTATGTAATAAGGTAGCTTTTGTAAATAATTGATTTTTTTTCTCTTCGGAATTGTAAACTTCATCAAAACTAACAATAATAGCTTTCGTATTTTGAGAGTGTAAAAAACCCATGTAAATTATAAATAAAGTTGTTAAAATCTTTTTCATATTATTTAAATTTAAAAACCACAGGTACCAAAAGCACCTGCAGTTTTATTTGTTATTCAGTTTAGTTACTACAAGGATAAAAAGTGTCTGTGATAGTAGTTATTAATGTAGTTGAACCATCAGAATTAATCCTTCCTTCTTGTTTAACCGTTCTTACCACTCTACAAAAATCTTCGTCAATTGATTTATTTTCTAATGAGATTTTTTCTAAATTGTTTCCAGCTTGAAGTGTTGAAAACATTGCAGCTCCAGCGAAAGCTAGTACAAATAATACTTTTTCATTTTATTAAGTTTTAAAAATTTAATTAGTTAATTGTAACTGTATAAAACAGCAAATCATCACAACTTATTACTAGTTGCGTTAAATATCAAAAAATAAAAAAAGTGATTGCAATTTAAAAATTTTCACTTTTTCTTTATACTATAGCATATCTTTTAAATGAAATTAATTACTTTTCATATTAAAAGACTTTTCAAACTTAAAAAAAAAACAAGAAAACAAAATTATTGTTATTTATTTCTGGCATTTTAAATCTAAACGAGAGTAAAAAGAAAAAGTAATTAAACCTGAACTAAGCTATATTACACTAGAACAACAATCTACTACATTCTCAGGAGGAGAAGCGTAACGAATTAAACTAGCTTCAGAACTCTCTAAAAGAGATATAGGAAATACTTTTTACATTCTTGATGACCTACCACAGGACTCCATTTTGAAGACATTCGTGTTTTAATGGATGTTTTAAATAAACTAACCGACAAAGGAAATACTGTACTAATTATTGAACACAACTTAGACGTAATAAAACTAGCTGATCACATTATTGATGCTGGTATGGAAGGCGGAAAAGGTGGTGGAGAAATTTTAGCCACAGGAACACCTGAA
>JAHDHE010000104.1 GCA_020631475.1 Tenacibaculum sp.
GATTGAAATCCGAATGCAGTTTTATAAAAATGTGCTGCTTGTTTAGCATTACCTACATAAAACTCTACATAATCTGTTCCTAAAAGTGGAAGGAAATCTTGAGCTCCTTCAAATATTTTTTCTAAACCGTAGTTTACTGATTTTATTTCTTTTGCCATGTTTTCTAAATTTGAAAGTTTGTTAATTCGTTAATTTGAAAGTTTAATTAGCACATTTTCAAACTATTCCATTGATAAATTAAACTACTCTAACCAAGATTTATAATAATCTTCGTCTGCAATTTTCATTGCTTCTTCTGTTACTTGTAATGGCTTAAAAGTATCTACCATTACTGCTAATTCTTCTGTCACTGTTTCTCCTATACTTCTTTCAGTAGCTCCTGGGTGTGGTCCATGCGGAATTCCTGCTGGATGCAAAGAAATATGACCTGCATCAATATCATTTCTACTCATAAAATCGCCATCTACATAATATAAAACCTCATCAGAATCTATATTACTATGATTATAAGGAGCTGGAATTGCATTTGGGTGATAATCGTACAACCTTGGGACGAAACTACAGATTACAAATGTATTTGTTTCAAAAGTTTGATGTACTGGAGGCGGTTGATGAATACGACCTGTTATTGGCTCAAAATCATGAATTGAAAATGCATACGGAAAATTATATCCGTCGTAACCAACTACATCGAAAGGATGTGATGCGTAGACCATTTCTATAATCTCTCCTTGCTTTTTTACTTTAATTAAAAAGTCTCCTAACTCATTATACGTTTCTAATTCTTCTGGTCTTCGTAAATCACGCTCACAAAATGGTGAGTGTTCTAATAACTGACCAAACCAGTTTCTATAACGTTTTGGTGTGTATACTGGAGAATATGATTCAACAATAAAAAGTCTGTTATTCTCATCATCGAAATCTAACTTATAAATAATTCCACGAGGGATTACTAGATAATCTCCGTATTTAAAATCGATATTTCCTAACATTGTACGTAATTTCCCTGTTCCTTTATGGATGAAAATTACTTCGTCTGCATCAGTATTTTTATAAAAATAATCTTTAGTAGACTCTTTAGGAGCTGATAAAATTATATTACAATCAGAGTTTGTTAAAACTACTTTTCTACTTTCTAAATAGTCGTTTTCTGGTGGAACTTGAAATCCTCTAAAACGATATGATTGTATATTATTTGCTTTCGCAATTTTTGGAGCAACAGAATATTGCTTACGAATTTCTTTGACCATTGTTGGTCTATGCTCGTGGTAAGAATTGGTAGACATTCCGTCGAAACCAATAGTACCAAAGAGTTGTTCGTAATATAAACTTCCGTCTTCTTTTCGAAATTGCGTGTGTCTTTTTGGTGGTATTTTTCCTAATTTATGATAAAAAGGCATTGTATTTAATGTATTAATAAATTAATAAAATAATGTAACAATTCTAAGTTTGCATCTAATTGCTACATTTTTACATTGAAAAATTGATACATTAAACTTACTCTGGATTGCGCTTTATCATATATTTCAAATGCGCTAAAAGGTCTTCCCAATGCATTTTTATTAGTTTTTGTTGTGTTTTTACAAATATACCAAATTTAAAAACACATTATATCTTCTTAAATTTCAAAACACTATAAAATTTTATTTAAATTTAATCTAAATAAAATTTGTTATTAGGTTTTTCGTGAATATATTTGTATTGCTTTTTAAACTATATTAAATAAATCTAAATAAAAACAATGAAGATAATTATAACATCCATTCTATTATTTATAGCAGTGGTAAGTTCAGTTGCTCAAAGTAACATTATCAGCGGAAAAGTTGTTGATAATAACAATGAACCTATAGTAGGTGTAAATCTATTTATAAAAAACTCTAAAGTCGGTACTCAGTCAGACATGGAAGGGAATTTTACTATCAAGAATGTTCCTGGTGGTAACCAAACCATAGTTGCTTCTTATATCGGTTTTAAAACCAAAACAATAACTGTTTCTGAACCTTATAGCTCAGTAAACATTACTTTATTTGAAGGAAATGAATTATTACAAGAAGTATTTGTTGATACTCATAGAAAAAATAAATTTTCTCGTAAAAAATCTGCTTATGTAGCTAAATTGCCTTTGAAAAACATTGAAAACTCTCAGGTTTACAGTACAGTTACCAATCAATTATTAGTTTCTCAATCGGTTACTAACTTTGAAGATGCTTTAAAAAACACTACTGGTGTTGAAAAATTATGGTCTTCTACTGGTAGAAGTGGAGATGGAGCTGGGTATTATTCTATTAGAGGTTTTTCTGTACAACCTAAATTAGTAAATGGTGTTCCTGGTATTACGAATGGTTTTATTAACCCTGATAATATTGAAAGAATTGAAGTTATAAAAGGACCTTCGGCTACTTTATTTGGAAGTACCGTAACTTCTTATGGTGGATTAATTAATGTTGTTACCAAAAAACCTTATAGAGGTATTGGAGGAAACATTAGTGTTGGTGCTGGATCTTTTGGGTTTAAAAAATTAACTGTTGATGTAAATACTAATGTTGAAGATAACGAAGACATTTCTTTAAGATTGAATGCTGGTTATCAAAC
>JAHDHE010000022.1 GCA_020631475.1 Tenacibaculum sp.
ACTTAGTATCATTTAACAAAAGCGATTTAATGAAATTTAGAAACTTTGGTAAAAAGTCGTTAACTGAATTAGATGAATTAGTAGCGAACAAGAACCTTAATTTCGGAATGGACTTAAGTAAATACAAATTAGATAGAGATTAACCTTTCATATTTTGCTCCCTTAAAAGGTAGTAGCAAGATGAGAGCTAAAACCCAAATGTCATGAGACACGGAAAGAAATTTAATCATTTAGGAAGAAAGACAGCGCACAGAAAAGCAATGTTATCAAATATGGCTTGTTCATTAATAGAGCACAAGCGTATTAACACAACAGTTGCTAAAGCTAAAGCTTTACGTAAGTTTGTTGAGCCTATTATTACAAAATCTAAAGCAGATACAACTCACAACCGTCGTACTGTATTTAGTTATTTACGTAGTAAAGAAGCTGTAACAGAATTATTTAAAGAAATTTCTGTGAAAGTTGCAGACAGACCAGGAGGATATGTACGTATCATCAAATTAGGAAACCGTCAAGGAGATAACGCTTCTATGGCAATGGTTGAATTAGTTGATTACAACGAATTATACAATCCAAAAGGAAACAAAGCTAAAAAGAATACTCGTCGTAGCCGTCGTGGTGGTGCGAAGAAAGTTGAAGCTGCTGTTGAAACTCAAACTTCACAAGAAGAAGAATAAAAATGAAAATTTTTATAAATTATATCAAAGGGATAAACATTTAATGTTTATCCCTTTTTTTATATATTTTTGCAATCAAATTACACACAACACACTAAATGAAATATCAACAACGTAATAAAGCATTAGTTCTATTAGCAGACGGAACTATCTTCTACGGAAAATCTATTGGAATAGAAGGAACTTCAACTGGAGAAATTTGTTTCAATACAGGAATGACAGGTTATCAAGAAATATTTACTGATCCTTCTTATTTTGGACAGTTAATGGTAACTACAAATGCTCATATTGGTAATTATGGAGTTAACAATGAGGAAGTTGAATCTGACGGAATTAAAATCGCAGGCTTAATTTGTCGTAATTTTAGTTTTACACATTCTCGTGTTGATTCTGACGGAAACTTATTAGATTGGTTTCAAAAACACAATGTAGTAGCCATTTCTGATGTAGATACAAGAGCATTAGTAGCTTACATTCGCGATAACGGAGCAATGAACGCAATCATTTCTACAGAAGTAGATAATATTGATCATTTAAAGAAGCAATTAGCAGGAATTCCAAATATGGAAGGTTTAGAGTTAGCTTCAAAAGTATCAACGAAGGAGCCTTATTTTGTTGGAGATGAAAATTCTCCAATTAAAATATCTGCTTTAGATATTGGAATTAAAAAGAACATTTTAAGAAACTTTGTAAAAAGAGGAGCTTACATAAAAGTATACCCTTATAATGCTACTTTTGAGCAAATGAGTGATTTTAATCCTGATGGATATTTTATCTCTAACGGACCTGGAGATCCTGAACCATTGATAGATGCTCAGAATACAGCTAAACAGATTATTGAAAAAGATTTACCTTTATTTGGTATTTGTTTAGGGCATCAAGTAATTGCTTTAGCAAACGGAATTTCTACCTATAAAATGCATAATGGGCATAGAGGAATTAATCATCCAGTTAAAAATTTATTAACAGGAAAAGGTGAAATAACTTCTCAAAACCACGGATTTGCTATTAATAGAGAAGAAACAGAAGCGCATCCAGATGTTGAAATAACGCACGTGCACTTAAATGACCATACAGTTGCAGGTATTCAAATGAAATCTAAAAATGTATTTTCAGTACAATACCACCCAGAAGCAAGTCCAGGACCTCACGATGCAGAGTATCTTTTTGATCAGTTTATAGAAAACATTAAAAAAGCTAAAGTAGAAGCGTAATCGTTTTCGTAATTATTTATTAGTAAACGAACAAATACGGACTACAATTAGTAAATTGCAAGTATAAAATTATCATTCCCATGAATTAAAAGTTCATGGGAATCTATATTAAAAATAAAGAAATATGAGTATTATAATTAATATCCACGCACGTCAAATTTTTGATTCAAGAGGTAATCCAACAGTTGAAGTTGATGTAACTACAGAAAATGGAGTTATGGGTAGAGCAGCAGTGCCATCTGGAGCTTCTACTGGAGAACATGAAGCGGTTGAATTGCGTGATGGAGGTGATACATATATGGGTAAAGGAGTGTTAAATGCGGTTAAAAACGTAAACACTTTAATAGCTCAAGAATTATTAGGTGTTTCTGTTTTTGAACAAAACATGATAGATCAATTAATGATTGATCTTGACGGAACACCAAACAAGTCTAAATTAGGAGCAAATGCTATTTTAGGTGTTTCTTTAGCTGCTGCAAAAGCTGCTGCTAATGAGTTAGGATTACCATTATATCGTTACGTAGGTGGAGTTTCGGCTAATACATTACCAGTCCCAATGATGAACATCATCAATGGAGGATCACATTCAGATGCGCCAATTGCGTTTCAAGAATTTATGGTAATGCCTGTAAAAGCAAAGAATTTTACAGAAGCAATGCAAATAGGTTCTGAAATCTTCCATAACCTAAAAAAGGTTTTACACGATCGTAATTTATCTACAGCAGTAGGTGATGAAGGTGGTTTTGCACCAACTTTAGATGGAACTGAAGATGCTATCGAAACAATTGCTTTAGCAACTAAAAATGCAGGGTATAAATTCGGAGAAGAAGTTATGATTGCTTTAGATTGTGCAGCTGCTGAATTTTTTGTGGATGGTAAATATGATTATACAAAATTTGAAGGAGCAAAAGGAAAAGTTCGTTCAAGTAAAGAACAAGCAGACTATTTAGCAGAACTTTCTGAAAAATACCCTATCATTTCTATTGAAGATGGAATGGATGAAAACGATTGGGATGGATGGAAATACTTAACTGAAAGAGTTGGAGGTAAAGTTCAATTAGTTGGAGATGACTTATTTGTAACTAATGTTGAACGTTTATCAAGAGGTATTGAAAACGGAATAGCAAATTCTATTTTAATTAAGGTAAACCAAATAGGAACGTTAACAGAAACGATTGCTGCTGTTAATATGGCGCATAATGCTGGATATACCTCAGTTATGAGTCACCGTTCTGGTGAAACAGAAGATAATACTATTGCAGATTTAGCAGTAGCATTAAATTGTGGACAAATTAAAACAGGTTCAGCTTCTCGTTCTGATCGTATGGCAAAGTACAATCAATTATTACGTATCGAAGAAGAATTAGATGATGTTGCATTTTATCCGCAAGAAAAAGCGTTTAAAATCAAATAAATACAATTTAATTAAAGCTTAAAAGACCTTGTTGGAATTTCTAACAAGGTCTTTTGTTTTTTAGGAATTTTTAATAAGATTTTTCTATTTACTAATATCAAAAATCTATCAATCTCTATTTTTTAAATACTGCAAAAAATGGTATCTTCGCATTTCACTTCATTTATAAAAATTTAAGAGATAAAATGGCAGATATAGCAAAATTACAAATTGGCGAAAATACGTATGAGTTCCCTTTAATTAAAGGAACAGAAAATGAAACTGCAATTGATATTAAAACTTTGAGAGGGGTTACCGGAGGAGTTATTACAATCGATCCAGGTTATAAGAATACAGGTTCTTGTCAAAGTGCTATTACGTTTTTAAATGGAGAAGAAGGAGTTTTACGTTATAGAGGATATGCAATTGAAGATTTAGCTGAAAAAGCTGATTTTCTAGAAGTAGCTTATTTATTAATTTTTGGTGAGTTACCTACAAAAGAACAATTAGATACATTTCATAATGATATTCGTGGTAAAGCGATTGTAGATGAAGATATAAAGAAAATTATTGAAGCTTTTCCTAAGAATGCACACCCAATGGGAGTATTGTCTTCTTTAACAAGTGCTTTAGTAGCTTTTAATCCATCGTCTGTAAATGTAGACTCTGAAGAGGATATGTATAGAGCTATCGTGAAGATTTTAGGAAAATTTCCTGTATTAGTAGCTTGGGCAATGCGTAAAAAGCAAGGTTTACCTCTAAACTACGGATCTAAAAAAATAGGATATGTAGAAAATGTTATGAAAATGATGTTTGAGCAACCTAATGAAGATTATGAGGTAAATCCAATAATCAAAAACGCATTAGATAAATTATTAATCTTACATGCAGATCATGAACAAAACTGTTCTACATCTACCGTAAGAATTGTTGGTTCTTCTCACGCAGGATTATTCGCTTCTCTTTCAGCAGGAATTTCTGCTTTATGGGGACCATTACATGGTGGTGCAAACCAAGCAGTATTAGAAATGTTGGAAGCTATTAAAGAAGATGGTGGAGACACAAAGAAATACATGGCGAAAGCTAAAGATAAAAACGATCCTTTCCGTTTAATGGGATTCGGACACCGTGTTTATAAAAACTTCGACCCAAGAGCAAAAATTATTAAAGTAGCTGCAGATGAAGTATTAGCTGATTTAGGAATTAATGATCCAATTTTAGAGATTGCTAAAGGTTTAGAACAAGAAGCTTTAAACGATGAGTATTTCGTTAAGCGTAAATTATATCCTAACGTAGATTTTTATTCAGGAATTATTTATCGCGCTATGGGTATTCCTGTAGAAATGTTTACAGTAATGTTTGCATTAGGTCGTTTACCAGGATGGATTGCTCAGTGGAAAGAAATGCGTATACGTAAAGAACCAATTGGTCGTCCGCGTCAAATTTACACAGGTGAAAACCATAGAGAGTTTAAAGATATAAGCAAAAGATAATAACAAAAAATGTCATCTAAAATTTTAGATGACATTTTTATTTCACATAGTTGATAATGAAAGAAATTAAACTTATCAAAAATAGATCAGATATTGGAGCAGGAACTCGTGGTTCTGATATGGGAGTAGACGCTATTGAAATAGCAGCAATTAATAAAAACAGTAATTATTTTGATTCTTATGAATTTGAAGATGTAATTACTGAGAATGAGTCAATTTATAATAAAGGGAACAATTCATTCGCAAAAAGAATTGATAGCGTATTTAATCAATGTAAAAGGTTAAGCAACCACGTAAAAGTAAATTTACAAGAAGGTAAGTTTCCAATCGTACTTTCAGGAGATCATTCTTCAGCTTTAGGAACCATAAGTGGTGTTAAAGCAGCGTATCCAACTCAAAGAGTAGGTGTGGTTTGGATTGATGCTCACGGAGATTTACATTCTCCATATACTTCTCCATCAGGAAATATTCATGGTATGCCTTTATCAGCAGCAATTGCTGATGATAACTTAGATTGTCAGATAAACGATGTAGATAGAGAAACTGCTGAGTTGTGGGAGCGTATGAAAAACATCGGCTTACCTGGTCAAAAAGTTTTACCTGAAGATATTGTGTTTTTTGGAGTTCGAGATACAGAAGAGCCAGAAGATAAGCAGATGGAAAAGCACGGAATTAAAAACTATATGGTTGCAGAAGTGCGCCACCGTGGTTTAGAACTTTGTGTAAACGAAGCTCTAGATAAATTATCTGATTGTGATGTAATTTATGTATCATTTGATGTTGATGCTATGGATTGTGACATGATTTCTTACGGAACAGGTACACCAGTACCAAAAGGTTTTGATCAATATGAAATTATTTCAATCATTAATAACTTATTAGCGAGTAATAAAGTTGCTTGTGTAGAGTTTGTTGAAGTAAATCCACTATTAGATTTAAAAGGGAATAAAATGGCAGAAACTGCCTTTGAAGTACTTCAAGAAGTAACGAAAGCTGTTGAAAAATTATAAAGTATTAGGATAATTTGAAGACTAAAAACATCCATATATAATGGGTGTTTTTATTTTTTATGGTTATAATTTATTAAATTAGATTCATACAATAAATCAAACAATTAGGTTTAATTATTACAAGTTAATGATAAGTAAATTACAATATATTTCGCAAGGAAAAACTCCAGAAGAGCATTTAGAAAATATTCAAAGAGCTTGTGCTTCTGGTATCGAATGGGTACAGTTTAGATTAAAAAAAACAAACCCTAAAACGTTTTTAGAAACTGCTAAGAAAGCAAGAGAAATTACAAACCATTATCAAACTAGATTAATAATTAACGATAATTACAAAATAGTAAAAGAAATAAATGCTGATGGAGTTTATCTAGAGTCTTCAAAAGACTCTCCATTAAAAATCCGAAAACATTTAGGTAAGTTTTATAGTGTCGGAGCTGTAGCTAATACGTTAGAAGATTGTAAGGATTTAATAGATGAAAAAGTTGATTATATCGCTCTAGGACCTTTCAAAGAAAATGAAGAGAATTCAAAACCATCTTTAGAGGTTGTAGGTTATCAAGTTTTATTAGAAACATTACAAACTAATACACCAATTATTTCTTTTGGAGGAGTAACATTAAACAACATTACTGAAATAATGAAAACAGGTGTTTATGGTACTTTAGTTTCTGAAGAAATTACTAAAGATTTTAGTACAATACCAGTTTTCCATCAAATTTTAAAAGCTCCAAGCACAAATGAACAACGATATCAATTTGATAAAAAGTAGTATATAATTAAGAGCCAATTAAAATGCTAACCAAAGAAGAACAAAAACAATACGACCGACATTTAATTTTAAATGAAGTAGGAGTAGAAGGGCAATTAAAACTAAAAGCTGCAAAAGTATTAGTAGTTGGCGCTGGCGGATTGGGTTGTCCGGTTTTACAATATCTTACAGCAGCAGGAGTTGGTACAATTGGTTTAATTGATGATGATGTAGTGAGTCAAAGTAATTTACAACGTCAAATATTATATACTCAAAATGATATTGACACACCCAAAGTTTTAGCAGCTTCGAAGAGATTATCTGCATTAAATCCTTTCATACAGTTTAATACATATTATGAAAAATTAACAAAAGAAAATGCTATTGAACTATTTAGTAAATACGATATTATAGTAGATGGTAGCGATAATTTTTCAACACGTTATCTGGTAAACGATGCAGCAGTATTAACGAATAAACCTTTAGTATACGGAGCAATTTTTAAGTTTGAAGGTCAGGTAAGTGTATTTAACTATAATGAGGGACCTACGTATCGTTGTTTGTATCCAACACCACCTAAGCCAGACGAAGTGCCTAATTGTTCTCAAATTGGTGTTATAGGTGTTTTACCGGGAGTTATAGGCTCTTTACAAGCTAACGAGGTAATTAAGATTATTTGTAGTTTAGGTGAAGTTTTATCAGGAAAAATGTTGACCTATAATTTATTAACCATGCAACAATTAGTTTTAAAGTTTAAACGAACTGATAAAGCCATTGTAAAAGAGTTAGAAGAAAATTACGATGTTTTTTGTGGAGTTAGTTTAGGTGAAAATGAAATTACTTTAAATGAATTAAACAAAAATAAAGAGACTTATAACTTATTAGATGTTCGTGAACCATGGGAACGAGAACAGCATCATATTGGCGGACAACATATACCTTTAAGAGAACTATCTCAGCGCTTTAATGAGGTAGATATAACCAAAGATATTGTTGTGTATTGTAAATCAGGAATACGAAGCAAAAAAGCTATCGAGTTTTTAAAAGAACAGTTAAAAAAAACTACTTTTATTAACTTGAAAGGAGGAGTTTTGTAAGGTTAGCTATCGTTTATATATAAGAATAGTTACGGTTTTTTGTCGAGAAGAATTTCCGATGGGAATTATACGTGATCTATGCAACGAGTATGTATCCAATTTTCAATAGTGACTTCTTTTCCCTGTGAACCACATATTTCACAGGTTTCTGAGCTTTTGATTTTAATAATCTCTAAAAAGCTTTCGAATTCCTGATTATCTTCATCTATGTCAAACATTAATAGACCCCACTTTTGGTAGGCTTGATTAATATGCAAATCGTTTGGAAGTTTGTCATAAACTTCATCAACCAATTTTAACCAGCCCGTTCCACAAGTTTTTTTTATCCAACTTTTTGATTTATCTCTAGTCCACATTGGAAGTAAATAGATTTTTTTTATTTTGAATTTCCTCTTCCATTTCATTTTGTTAATTGGTTATAACTGATTCAGCAATATGAATCCGTTTTAATGACTTATATTCAACGATAGCTAAGTTATTTATAAATGACTTAAGAATCAAAATAAATTCTTTTTACTTTCGCAGTATGCAACAAACTACCAATACTATTTTAATGGTTCGTCCATCTAGTTTTAGAATGAACGAACAAACTGCTGTAAACAATTATTATCAGCAAGAATTAACTAATACATTACCAGCTGCTGTTAATGCAAAAGCGCAACAAGAATTTGACGCTTTTGTTAATGAATTAAAAGCAAAAGGTATTAATGTAATTGTTGTAAATGATACCGAAAAACCTAATACACCAGATGCATTGTTTCCGAATAACTGGATTTCTTTTCATGAGAATGGAGATGTAGCTATATATCCAATGTTTGCTGAAAATCGTCGTTTAGAAAAACGAGAAGACATTTTAGAACTTTTAGAAGAAAAAAGTTTTGAGATCTCGAATGTAATAGATTATTCAGAGGCAGAAGAAGAAGGAATCTTTTTAGAAGGTACAGGAAGTATGATTTTAGATCGTCAGAATAGAAAAGCATATTGTGCAATCTCACCAAGAGCATATGAGGAACTGTTTATCGAGTTTTGTGAAGATTTTGAATATACTCCTGTAATTTTTACTGCAAACCAAACTGTAAATGAAAATAGAGAAGCAATTTACCATACCAATGTAATGATGTGTGTTGCAGAAACTTTTGCAGTAGTATGCTTAAATGCTATAGATGATAAAAAAGAGAAGAAAAATGTATTAAAGCATTTAAAATCTGATGGTAAAGAAGTAATAACTATTACAGAAAAGCAAGTTACTCAATTTGCAGGTAATATGCTACAAGTTAAGGGAGAGAACAATGAACCTTATTTAGTAATGAGTAGTTCAGCTTACAATTCTTTAACTCCAGATCAATTACAAAAAATAGAAAAACATAATGAAATTATTCATTCATCATTAACAACAATTGAAACTTGTGGAGGTGGAAGTGCTCGTTGTATGATGGCGGAGGTATTTTTGCCCAAAAAATAGCTTATTTATATTCTTCTTTTATTAAAGCTCTGATTATTAGATTTTATTTGTTAAATTGTGACTAAATAAACATTTATGTTTCTAATTAATTAAATAAAAACACTTATAATTATGAAAAAACTAATTGTATTTACTCTTTGTGCTTTTTTTGCTACTGCATGTACAGATAAAAAGAAAAAAGACGAGAAAAAGATAGAACAAGCTGTAGAAAAAATAGATTCTATAGAAACAGAAATTAAAAAAGATATAGAAGCTATAGAAAACAAAACAAAAGAGGTAGAAGAAGAGTTAAAAGAATTAGATAATATTTAAAAATGCGCAAAATGAAAAATACTAAAACATTATTTATTGTAGCAATATTATTTGCTTTTATAGGATTACAAGTGGTAAATGCTCAAGGTAAAGGCAAGGGCAAGAATAAATCTATAGAAAAAATAGAAAAAAAAGCTCAAAAAGGAAAAAATAAGGCTAAAGAAGTAAGGGAAGATATTCAGGAGGAAGTAGAAGAGCATAAAGGAAAATCTAAAGCTTATGGAATGAAAGGGAAAGGAAAATCTAAAGCTGAAAAAATAAAGAAAAAAGGAGAAGATAAAAGAAAGGATGTCGAAAGAGAGTATGATGGTAAGGTAAAAAAAGAGAAAAAAGAATATAAAGGAAAAGCTCACGGTCGTAATAAAGGAGATATGAGCGGAAGAGAGTTTGGTAAAATGCGTTCTGAAGAAGCAAAAAATAAAGTAAAGGAAAAAGAGTTAAAAATTAGAGAGAGTGAAGAAGTTTTAGTTAGAGGTAGAAATAAAGTAAAAGAAGCTGAAGAGAAATTGGAAAAGAAAGATAAAAATCTTAAAGATGAAAAAGAAAAAGAAGAAAAAATTAAAAAAGTAAAAACAAAGCTTGATGAATTGGATGAAAAGATTAGAAGTCAAAAAGAAAAAATTAAAAAAGAAAAAGAAGATTTAGAAAAAATAATTTTTCAAAAAAAATAAACAAAATAAAAATCCATATATAATCAGATATATGGACACTATCCCAAAAAGTGTGTAAGTTTTATAATGAGGGTTTAACTTTTTTTAAAGTTGAACCCTTTTTTTAAATATAGTTAAAAACTGGTTCAAAATAATGCCCCAATTATGAATAGACATAGACCATTTTTTAGTTGCTTCTCTAAGCGCTAAAAAAGTTGATTTCATCACAGCTTCGTCAGTTGGAAAAGAAAGCTTGTTTTTGGTGTATTTTCTAATTTCCACAGGGAACTCATAAAATACGGTAAGTTCTTCCCAATTATCTCTCCAACTTTTAATGGCATAGGAATACTTTGAGTTCCATTTGTCAGCAAAGTCGTTTAAGGCAGCTTCTGCGGCTTTTTTAGTAGGTGCATTATAGATGTTTTTCATATCCTTTGAAAACTTCTTTTTATCTTTCCACACAACATATCTACTGGCATTTCTTATTTGATGTACTACGCAGATTTGTGTGGTTGCTTGCGGAAAAACGTTTTTAATAGTTTGTGTAAATCCGTTTAAGTTATCGGTCGCTGTAATCAGTAAATCTTCTACACCACGCGCTTTTAAATCGGTAAGTACACTCATCCAAAAAGCTGCCGATTCATTCTTGCCTAACCATAGACCTAAAACCTCTTTTTTTCCATTCTCTACGCAAGCCAACAGCAATATATATGTCTTGTTAATGACCTTTGAGTTCTCCCTAACCTTAAACATTCAAGTAATTAAATACACAGGTTCTAACGGTCTGTTTTGCCATGTGACAATATCATTGGTTATTTTATCTGTGATACGTGATATAGTAGATGTAGAAACATTAAAATCATAGACTTCACGAATCTGTTTTTCTATATCTGAATTGCTCATGCCCTTTGCATATAGGGTTATAATGAAATTCTCTATACCATCGACCATATTGGTACGTTTAGGTACCAGCATAGGATTAAAACAGCAACTATAAATTAATTAGTGTACGTTTTATTTACACCAATACTAAACCCAAATCGAACAGTACTTTCACTACCTAATCTTAGAATTGCTAATTCACCTAAAGATATTTTACTAAATTCATTATTGGTTATCTCATCATTATTTAGAATTAGTTTTCCAGTAAATTGCTTTTTAGTATTGTATTCAGTTCTATCTTGTTTGTTTTGATAAAAGTTAATAGATAAAATATTGTCTTTATCTTCATAACCACAAAATATACCAAGTTTATCCCAAATAATATAGTTTTTACTTTTGTTTAGCTTTCTGTCGGGTTTACCAAAAATATGTATTAAAGTATCATAATTTGTAGGAAAAGTAACAGGTTTATTATTTATGGTAATAACATCTGTATCGCACTCAACAACTAATTTTTTTTGCTTTTTTTGCTTTAAAAAATTAAACATGATAATCTGTTTTTAATTAATTATTTATTTTCAGAGGTTTACTGTAAATCTAAAGAATAAATTTTAACTAACTCGTTTCACTTTCGTAAATTTGTAATTAGATTATTTAATGATAATAAATCTACATGAACATACCACAAACTAGCTTTCCTCGAGTAGTAATTATAGGAGGAGGTTTTGCAGGATTAGCAGCAGCAAGAGGATTAGAAGATCAAGACGTACAAGTTGTTTTAATAGATAAACACAACTATCATACATTTCAGCCATTATTATATCAAGTAGCTACTGGAGGATTAGAACCCGATAGTATTGCCTTTCCGTTGCGTAAGCGTTTTAACGACGTAGAAAATTTCTATTTCCGTTTAGCAGAAGTTACCAATGTTAATGCGAACAAAAATACAATTGAAACTACAATAGGTAATTTAGAGTATGATGAGTTAATTATTGCAACAGGTTCTACCACAAATTTTTTCGGAAATACAAATATTGAAAAGTATGCAATGGAAATGAAATCAGTTCCACAAGCATTAAATATCCGTAGTTTAGTTTTAGAAAACTTTGAAGAAGCATTACTAGAAACAGATTTAGAAAAGCGTAGAGCTTTGATGAATTTTGTAATTGTTGGAGGTGGACCTACAGGTGTGGAGTTGGCAGGAGCTTTGGCAGAAATGAAAAAAGGAATTCTACCTAAAGATTATCCAGATTTAGATATCCGTCAAATGAAAATAAATTTGATTCAAAGTTCTGGGGAATTGTTAAAAGGAATGAGTAACAAAGCATCTGCAAAAGCAGAAGATTTTTTAATAAAATTAGGTGTTGATGTTTGGAAAGATCTCCGAGTTTTAGATTATGATGGAGAAACTGTAACAACCAATGGTCACGATCATTTTAAAGCAGAAACGGTAATTTGGGCTGCGGGTGTAAAAGGAGATTCAATTGCTGGTTTAGAGCAAGAATGTTTAATAGAAAGGGCTAACCGTTTTAAGGTTGATGAATACAATAAAGTAGTTGGCTATAACAATGTGTATGCTATTGGCGATGTTGCTTGTATGCATACCCAAAAGTATTCTTATGGGCATCCAATGATGGCACAACCAGCTATTCAACAAGGAAGATTGTTAGGGAAGAATATTTTAGCAAAACTAAAAGGTAAGAAACTAAAACCTTTTAAGTATAATGATAAGGGTTCTATGGCTACGATTGGAAGAAATAAAGCTGTAGTAGATTTACCTAAATGGAAGTTTCAAGGAGTATTTGCTTGGTTTGTTTGGATGTTTGTTCATCTGTTTTCATTAATCGGATTTAGAAATAAGGTAATTGTATTTATGAATTGGATTTATAATTACATCCGATTTGATAGAGAAACACGATTAATTATTCGACCTTATAAAAACAAAAATAAATATAGCTTTAAAGAGTAAAATATGAGTGTTACAAGGAATATAAAATGTCCTAATTGTGGAGTTTTTAATACCAATAAAGAATATTGTAAAAATTGTAACACGTTAATTTCTCACGAAAAGAAAAGAGACTTAAAAGAAGAAGCATATAAAGAAGCTTTAATAAAAGAAGCTAAAGAAAAACTTAACAAACCTAATTTAGCAGAGCGCTTAAAAAAACATCCTTTCTTTTTGTACAGAGTTATAGGATGGATATTATATTCAGCTTTTTTAGTAGTAAGCGCTATTGGTGCTTTACTAGCTTGGTTTATTGCTATGGTAGCTGCAGGTTAGTATGAAACGACTATTAAATGTTTATTTTATTTTTTCTATACTTACTGGGACAATTGTTTATTTAGCTCAAAAAAATAATTTTCACCTACCTAGTTTTATTCAGTTTTATCTGAATGATTTTCTAATAATTCCAATTTTACTAACCATTAGTTTATATATTTTACGTTGGAGTAAAAATGACAAAAATTATAAAATTCCGTTAAGTATAGTTTTGTATAGTTGTTTATTATATAGTTTTTTGTTTGAGTATTTTTTGCCTAAATTTCATTTAAGATATACATCAGATTTTATTGATGTTATTTTGTACTTTGCTGGTGGAATAATATTCTATATCCTTCAGAAAAATAATTATGAACTCTTCAAAAAAACTTAATACAAAAGTTGTAACAAGAATAGGTAAGGCTATTACTTATATTGAAGAACACTTGCATGAAAAGTTAGTGTTGAATGATATAGCAACGAAAGCTCATTTTTCACCTTTTCATTTTCACCGTCTTTTCACAGTGGTTACTGGTGAAACCTTAAATAATTTTATAATAAGAAAACGAATAGAAAAGTCGGCATCATTTTTATTACATAAAAACAACTTTACAATTACTGAAGTATCCGAAAAAACAGGATTTACAAGTTTGTCATCATTTTCAAGAACATTTAAAAAGTTTTATGGATTAAGCCCTTTAGAGTTTAAAGAAAGTAGCCCTGATAAATTTAGCAAGATTAGTAAAGAAGAAAGCAAGAACGGACAAGTGATAACTTTATTTGAGCAATACATTTGTAATGTAAATAATTCTTTAAATTGGTTAAAAATGAATGCAAATACTGAAGTAAAAATAGTTCCCGAAATGCAATTAGCATATATAAGTCTTCAAGGAAATATAGATTTAATAGGCAATGTTTATAATAGATTAATGCAATGGGCGTATCCGAAAGGATTAATGCAACAAGACGATTTAAGAATGGTAACTATTTATCATGATAGTCCTAAAATTACCGATTTAAATCATTTAAGAATGAGTGCTTGTATGACATTAAATAGAAGAGTTGAAACAGAAGGAGAGGTTAATTTAAGAATTTTGCCAGACACCAAATGCGTTGTATCTCCTTTTGAAATTGGATTAGACGAATTTCAAAAAGCTTGGGAATCTAGCTTTGTGTGGATGTCTGAAAAAGGATATAAAAAAGCTGACCAAGCTCCATTTGGAATATATTATAACAATCCAGAAGAGCATCCAGAAAGAAAATGTATTGTAGATATTTGTATTCCTATAGAATAAAAAAGTTCCGAGTTTAAAATCGGATTTTTTATTTACACACTTTACGGGATAGTGTCCAAACTTTTTCTTCATTAAGTTTATACAATATTATTCTAGGCTCAAAATACTATTACTTGGTGTTTTGAGCTTCTATTTTTTACACAAAATCTATTTACCTTGGTAATACAGAAACATAAGTTTTATCATAAGGCAATCCAGATTTTGCTATTGCAAAACTTTGTTTGATTAACTTATTTGAAACCGCTATCAATGCTAATTTCTTGCTTTTGCCTTTGTTTACTATTCGATCATAAATAGCTTTACATCTTTTATTATGCTTACAGGCTGTAAATGAATAGAGAAACAAAAGATTTCGTAACTTTCTATTACCTACTTTACTTATCCTACTTCGACCTCTTACACTACTTCCTGACCCTCTGATTGTTGGGGTAATACCTACATAACTACAAAGTTGTGAGGCTGTTTCAAATTTCTTAAATCCATCCGTAACAACAGTTATACAAACACGTTACTCCAACCCTTTCATTTCATTATCATAAAACTCACCTGCTTTATCCATTAAAGTAGCAAGTTCTGTGGTAATATCTTCTTCTTTTTCTCCAGATAAATCTTCAAACCATTCTACCGAATCATCTTTAAGATTAATTAAAAAACGAGGATACTCTGTATGTAAAACAAAAATATCTTCTGGGTGATTGCTGTTATCTGCTAATAAAAATTTAGGTAAGTCCATAATTTTAAGAATCTTTATATATTTTGTTTAACCTCAGTAACTGGGTTATTTTTTATTAATTGTAAAGTTAATTTATTAAATCGGATGAATAGTAAAATAGACGCTGTAGTTAATCCAGCTAAAAGTCCTAACCAAATTCCAAAACTACCATACATTTCTTCTTTTCCGAAATAAAAACTAATCGGAAAACCTACTACCCAATACGATATAAAAGTAATAATTGTTGGCACTTTTACGTCTTGCAATCCTCGTAAAGCTCCTAAAACCACTACCTGTATACTGTCTGATATTTGAAAAATAGCTGCTGCAATTAATAAATTAGCAGCAATTTTCATTACCTCCATATTATCAGCGTAATTATTTGTATCACTTAAATCAACATATAAATTTGGCAATGATTTATGGAAAACAAAAAATATAGTTGCAAATCCAACCGCTAAAATAATTCCAAGTAAAAATATTGAAAATGCGATTCTTCGCAACTCTTTAAAGTTTTGCAATCCTTTTTGGTTTCCTACTCTAACCATAGATGCAACACTTAATCCCATGGCTACCATAAACGTCATAGAAGATAAATTCAACGCTATTTGATTTGCAGCTTGTGGATTTTTACCTAACAATCCGCTTAACCAAATTGCTGCTGTAAAAATGGCTACTTCAAAAAACATCTGCATCGCACTTGGAGCTCCTAAACTAATAATTTTTCTAAGCATCAACTTATCCAGTACAAATAACTTAATATTAGTAACTAATTTTCTAGAACGTTCTTTTTTAGTTAATAACCACCATAAATAAACAACCATTACAAACCTAGATAATAAAGTACCATAAGCAGCACCTACAATTCCCATTTCTGGGAAACCGAGCTTTCCAAAGATTAATAAATAGTTTAATAATACATTTAATAAGTTAGCAATAATCGTAGCATACATCGGATAACGAGTCATCGACATTCCATCACTAAATTGTTTGAACGCTTGGAAAATAATCATCGGAATCAATGAAAAAGCAACCAAATCTAAATACGGTATTGCCAACTCAACAACTTCAATAGGCTGTTTCATTAAATACATTAATGGTTTTGAAAAGAAAACCATTAAAAACATCAAAATTCCTATTGCAGAACATAAAAACAATCCGTGTTTAAATGTAGATTTTGCTTGTTTAAAATTATCAGAAGAATCTGCTTCGGCAATTAACGGTGTTATCGCTGTAGAAAAACCGATTCCTAACGACATAGCAATAAACATAAAACTATTACCTAAAGAAACCGCTGCTAATTCTGCCGTTCCTAATTGCCCTACCATAATATTATCAACAAAACTTACAAAAGTATGCCCTAACATACCCAACATAACAGGAGCTGCCAGCTTCCAATTATACTTAAATTCTGATGTGTATTGTTGTAAATTCAATGGTTCAATTATTTCAGACTGCGAAGATAACTTTTTTAATAGTCCATTGGTTTATCTACACCTTTTTTTAATTAATTTAATTACCTTTGATTTTCTTAAAAACAAACAAAAATGGCAACAGTTACACTAAAAGGAAACACTATAGAAACAATAGGTAATTTACCTGAAATTGGAAGTAAAGCAATTGATTTTTCGTTAGTTGCATCAGACTTATCTATAAAAAAATTAAATGATTTTTCTGGAAGCAGATTAATCTTAAATATTTTTCCAAGTGTAGATACTGGTACTTGTGCTACCTCTGTAAGAGAGTTTAATAAAAAAGCTGGAAAGCTAAAGAACACTAAAGTTTTATGTATCTCAAGAGATTTACCATTTGCTCAAGGTCGTTTTTGTGGTGCAGAAGGAATTGAAAACGTAGTAATGCTTTCTGATTTTGCTACTGGTCAATTCGGTAAAGATTACGGGTTAGAAATTAAAAACGGACCACTTGCCAATTTACATTCTCGTTGTATTGTTATTATTGATGAAAACGGAAAAGTTATTTATACTGAACAAGTTCCTGAAATTGTTGACGAGCCTAATTATGAAGTTGCCTTAAACGCGTTATAAGAGTACTTATGAAAAACCCGAATGACGGCTTTATTAAAGGACGCTTAAGAAGTATTAAGTTTGCTGTTAAAGGAATGTGGTTGTTAGTTAAAACAGAAGATAGTATTAAAGCTCAAATAGCTTTTGGTTTAATTGCTACTTTTTTAGGTTTTTATTTTAACATTTCTACGACAGAATGGATAATTCAATGCATGCTAATCGGTATGGTTTTAGTTGCTGAAGCATTAAATACTGCCATAGAAAAAGTTGCTGATTTTATTCACCCAGATTATCATGAAAAAATTGGATTTATAAAAGACATTGCAGCAGGTGCTCCTGCATTTGCAGCCTTAATTTCATTGGTTATTGCTTGCATAATTTATCTTCCTAAAATAATAGCTATATTGTAACGTTTAAATTATTTCTAACAAAAGTACATGGCAAAAAAAAAGACAACTGTTCAAAAGAAACAACCTAAACAAAATATATCTAAAAGAGTAACTGCTTTTTTTTCTAACAGACAAAATCAAACTCTTTTAGGAGCTTTCTTATTTCTTTTTTCAATATTCTTAACAGTTGCTTTTATTTCTTTCTTTTTCTCGTGGCAAGAAGATCAAAGTACATTAACACAGTATTATAACAGAACTATTCCTACCAAAAACCTATTAGGGAAAATAGGATCGAAACTTAGCAATTTCTTTGTTTTCAAAGGTTTTGGTATTGGCGCTTTTCTTATTCCTATTACATTATTTTTTACCAGTGCTAGAATCTTTTTAAAAACAAACTTAAAAAGAATTATTACTTCTTGGAACTGGGGGTTATTAAGCATGCTTTGGGTTGCTGTTGTTTTTGGTTTTGCTGATAAGAAAAATGCTGTTTTATCGGGTATCGTTGGTTTAGAGCTTAATGAATACCTACAAACTTTTTTAGGTAAAACAGGGTTAATGATTTTATTATTATTCTTTTTTATTGCTTTTTTAATTATCAAATTTAGTATCACTCCAGAAAGTGTTAGCGAAAAAGTAAAAGCAAATAAAGAAAAAAAGGATGCCGCTAAAACAGAAATTAAAGAATCTGATGTAGAAGAAAATATATCAGAAGAAAAATCTGACTTCGAACTTTCTGTTGAAAACCTACAACCAACCATAACAAAATATTCTGATGTTAAAACTCCAACTCAAAAAGAAGAAGAAACCTCTTCTGTTGAGTTAACAAATGAAACTTCTTCGCTTAATATTTCTGAACAATCAAAAAAAGAAGTTGAAGTTGCTATTGAGAAAATTGCTGAAGAAAAAAGTGCTACTGAAAATCTTTCTGATCAATTAGTAAAAGATTTTGGTGAATTTGATCCAACCTTAGATTTGGGAAATTTCAAGTTCCCAACATTTAATTTATTAAAAGAATACAACGATAGTATTTCTATAGATCCTGAAGAATTAGAAGCTAATAAAAACAAAATTGTTGAAACATTAAACAATTATAAAATAGGTATTTCTAAAATTAAAGCTACTGTTGGACCTACAATTACATTGTATGAAATTGTACCAGAAGCAGGTGTTAGAATTTCTAAAATTAAAAACTTAGAAGACGATATCGCACTTTCGTTATCAGCTTTAGGTATTCGTATTATCGCTCCTATTCCTGGAAAAGGTACTATTGGTATTGAAGTACCAAATAAAAAAGCAACGATTGTTTCTATGCATTCTGTTATTTCTTCAAAGAAATTTCAAGAATCACAAATGGAACTACCTATCGCACTTGGTAAAACAATTTCTAACGAAACCTTTGTTGTTGATTTAGCAAAAATGCCTCACTTATTAATGGCTGGTGCTACCGGACAAGGAAAATCTGTTGGTTTAAATGCAGTATTAACATCTTTACTATACAAAAAACATCCTGCTGAAGTAAAATTTGTGTTAGTAGATCCTAAGAAAGTAGAATTAACTTTATTCAATAAAATCGAACGTCATTATTTAGCAAAATTGCCAGATAGTGAAGATGCTATTATTACTGATACTACGAAAGTTGTACACACGTTAAACTCATTATGTATAGAAATGGATGCGCGTTATGACTTGTTAAAAAACGCAATGGTTCGTAATTTAAAAGAATACAATGCTAAATTTAAAGCACGTAAACTTAATCCAAACGACGGACATCAATTTTTACCATACATTGTTTTAGTAATTGATGAATTTGCCGATTTAATTATGACAGCCGGTAAAGAAGTAGAAACACCAATTGCTCGTTTAGCACAATTAGCTCGTGCTATTGGAATTCATTTAATTGTAGCAACACAAAGACCATCTGTAAATGTAATTACTGGTATTATTAAAGCCAACTTCCCTGCAAGAATTGCGTTTAGAGTAACATCAAAAATTGATAGTAGAACTATTTTAGATGCTGGTGGTGCAGATCAATTAATTGGTCGTGGAGATATGTTATATACTGCAGGAAACGATTTAAATAGAATTCAATGTGCTTTTGTTGATACTCCTGAAGTAGAAAAAATCACTGATTTTATTGGATCTCAACGCGCTTATCCAGAAGCACACTTATTACCAGAATATGTTGGTGAAGAAGGTGGCACAAATATTGATATAGACATTTCAGATAGAGATAAACTGTTTAAAGATGCTGCAGAAATTATTGTTACAGCACAACAAGGTTCGGCATCTTTATTGCAACGTAAATTAAAGTTAGGTTACAATAGAGCTGGTAGATTAATAGATCAATTAGAAGCTGCTGGTATAGTTGGATCTTTCGAAGGTAGTAAAGCAAGACAAGTTTTAGTTCCTGATTTAGTTGCATTAGATCAGTTATTAGAAAACGAAAAAAACAACAATTAAATTTCTAATTTAGAAATATGAAAAAAGTAGGATTATTATTCATCACAGCATTTATTAGCATAAATAGTATTGCCCAAAACAATTCATCTGAAGCAAAAAAGCTGTTAGATGAAGTATCTGCTAAAATGGGAGCTTACACTAATATGATTATTGGTTTTAACTCAACATTAGTAAACAAAGAAGCTGGTATTACAAACGACCCACCAATTCGTGGAGAAATTACACTTGCTGGAGAAAAATACAATCTTGATTATTTAGGCAACAACTTTCTTTTTGATGGAAAAAAACTTGTTGTTATTAATCAAGAAGAAAAAGAAGTAAATATTACCAATGGTAATTTAGATGAAGAAGATGGTTTTATCTATCCTTCTAAATTATTAACGTTTTATAAAGAAGGTTATAATTTTTCAATGGGAAAATTAAAAAACAATAACGGACGTAAAGTTCAGTTTATAGATTTAACTCCAATTGATAGTAATTCAGACATTGTAAAAGTACAATTAGGTGTCGATGCAAAAACTAAGCACATTTATAAATTGATTCAAATAGGTTCTAACGGAGCAGAAACTACGTTTACTATTACTAAATTTAAAAGTAATCAACCAATTTCTAAAAACATGTTTTCGTTTGATAAAAACAAGTATTTAAAACAAGGATACCTTATCGATTAAAAAAATACAATCAAAACACCAATTTTGTTAATGACTTTTTATAATCATTAACAAAATTGGTGTTTTTTTATCAATCTAACCTACTACCTTTGCATCTGTGAAAACATTAGACAGATATATATTAAAAAGTTTCTTAAAACCTTTTTTTGCTACATTCCTTATCATATTATTTGTTTTGGTAATGCAAGCTTTATGGTTAGCCTTTGACCAGTTTGCAGGAAAAGGAATTAGTATTGAAATCATTTTAAAATTTCTTTGGTACACCACCCTTTTAGTTGTACCGCAAGCCTTACCTATTGGTGTATTACTATCTTCAATAATGACTTTAGGTAGTTTATCTGAAAATTATGAATTTGCTGCTACAAAATCTGCTGGTATCTCATTGCCAAGAATGGTACGCCCTTTAGTTTTCTTAACACTTTTTTTAAGTGGAATTAATTTCGTGTTTTTAAACAACGTATACCCATATGCTACGTTAAAGCAATTAAACATGAAAGTTAATATAAAGAAAAAACAACCCGCTATAGCTTTAGTTGCTGGTAGTTTTAATACCGAAATACCCAATTATCAAATTAAATTTGAAGAAAAGTACGGAGAGGAAAATAACCTTTTAAAAAAGGTTATGATTTATGATTTATCTGCCAGAAAAGGAAATAATAAAATTATTACTGCTAAAAAAGGAAAGATAATTTCTGAAGAAGGAAGCAGGTATATGACTTTAGTACTAGAAGATGGATATTATTTTGAGCATCACTTCAAAAATGGTACTACTTTTAAAGAAAAGCAAAAAATGCCAGCTTCTCACGCATACTTCGACAAATACACCATTAATATTGATATTTCATCTCTAGATAAAGGAGATATAGAAGAATTGAAATATACCCGTCAATACAATATGCTTAGTTTAGCACAACTAAAAGACACCTTACCTACTATGAAAAAAAGTTATGACGACTTTGTTGTTAGTAAGGCAAAAAACTTATTTTTAAGTATTGATATTGAAGATTTATACAAACATCCCGATTCTATAATTAACAAAGAAGTTTCTACTAATATTCTTGATAATTTTAATGATAATGATAAACGTATAATTTTATCAACCGCAATATCTAAAATAGAAAGAACCTTAAATAATAATAAATCAAACAAAGAAGGTTTTAAAAACAAAAGAAAATATTTAAATCTCTATGATATTGAATATTATAACAGAGTAGCTTTTTCGTTATCTTGTTTACTTTTATTTTTTATAGGCGCACCATTAGGCTCAATTATTAGAAAAGGAGGAATGGGATTACCTATGATTTTAGCCATTGCAATTTATGTACTCTATTTTTTTACAAACACTTTTGGTAGAAATTTAGCAGAAGAAAGCTCAGTCACTGCTATTCTAGGTTCTTGGATTAGCGTTTTTTTAATGCTACCTTTGGCTATCATATTAACAATTAGAGCTGCTCAAGATAAAGGTCTTTTTGATATGAATACCTTTTTTGCTTCAATTCGAAACACAATTAAAAACAGATTCTCTAAAAAAGAGAAAACAACATAACAATGACAACACAAACAACAACTAAAGTTCAACTAAACACTATTGAGGAAGCAATAGAAGACATTAAAAACGGAAAAATTATTATTGTTGTTGATGATGAAG
>JAHDHE010000105.1 GCA_020631475.1 Tenacibaculum sp.
AAATCATGATAAAAACATTACACTCTTATTGGGCATATATTGTATTAGCAGTATTAATATTTACAGTACTAAATGCTGTTATAGGATTAGTACAAAAAAAAGAGTTTACACATAAAGAATTCCGTTTAGGATTGTTCTCATTAATAGCAGCACACATACAGTTATTAGTTGGTTTTTTAGTCTATTTTATTGGAGGCTTCCAAAAAGGATTAGGAGATATGAAAGATTCAGCTGTTAGGTTATTAGCTTTAGAGCATCCTTTAATGATGATTATTGCCATTACGTTAATAACAATAGGATGGTCTAAACACAAAAAACAAGTTAAAAGTGAAGCTAAATTTAAAACCTTTACTATTTTTTACGGATTAGCATTAGTAATTATTTTATCAAGGATTCCGTGGAATAATTGGTTTTAATTCAAATATATAGTCCCGCTCTCGCGGGATTTTTTATTTTTGTCACTTTATTATTTTAGAAATGAAAATATTAAGTTACTTTTTATCGTCAATATTTGCAGTAGTATTTTTTTCTTTACTACTAATATTTCATCCACTACAATGGTTAGGTTTAAAACTTTTTAAACAAAAAGGTCATCAAAATGTGGTAGATATTATGAACTGGTTTTTAATAAAATCGTTATTGATTTTAGGAATTAGAGTCCAAGTAGAAAACAATCAAGACTTACCAGAAAACACGACTTTAATATTTGTATCAAATCACCAAAGTACATTTGATATACCTCCAATTATTTGGCATTTCAGAAAGCATTATCCAAAATTTGTATCTAAAAAAGAGTTAGGAAAAGGAATACCAAGTATCTCTTTTAATTTAAAACATGGTGGAGCTGCTTTAATCGATAGAAAAGATCCTAAACAAGCTTTGGGTGAGTTAGGAAGATTTGCAAAAACAATCAATAAAAACAAATGGTCTGCGGCTATTTTTCCTGAAGGAACAAGAAGTAGAACAGGAAAACCTAAGTCATTTTCAGTAAATGGCTTAAAAATGATAACGAAGTACAATAAAGAGGCGTATATTGTGCCATTAACAATTAATAACTCTTGGAAAGTATTTAAATACGGTAAATTTCCATTAGGATTAGGAAGTCCAATTAAAATAAAAACACATCAACCAATAAAGATTGATAGTTTACCGTTTAATGAATTAATAGAGAAGGTTGAAACAACCATAAAAAAATCTATTATCTAAAGAAAAAACAAACAAACAACAATAAAATAAATTAATCATGTCATTACAAAACATTCGAAAGGAAGTAATGCAAACGCTGGAAAAAAATATTGACAGTTTTGTAGACAAATTCTTAATACCTGCAGAGAAAATCTGGCAGCCAACCGATTTTTTACCAAATTCACAAAAAGATACTTTTATAGAAGAAGTAAAAGAAATTCAAGAGCTTTCAAAAGAACTTGATGATGATTTTTGGGTAGTTTTAGTAGGAGATACAATTACAGAAGAAGCTTTACCAACATACGAATCTTGGTTATTAGATTTAGATGGAGTATCACAACAACCAGATAATGGTTGGGCAAAATGGATTAGAGCTTGGACAGCAGAAGAAAACCGTCATGGAGATGTGTTAAATAAATATTTATACTTATCAGGAAGAGTTAATATGCGTGAGGTAGAAATATCTACGCAACATTTAATTGCTGACGGATTTGATATTGGTACAGCAACCGATCCGTATAAAAACTTTATTTACACAAGTTTTCAAGAATTAGCAACTTATATTTCTCATAACAATGTAGCTAAAATAGCTAAGAAAAAAGGACATAAAGCATTAGCGAAAATGTCTAAAATTATAGCGGGAGACGAAATGCGTCATCATATTGCTTATACAGATTTTGTAAGAGAAATTTTTAAGATTGATCCTAGCGAAATGATGTTGGCTTTTCAACACATGATGAAGTATAAAATAGTAATGCCTGCAATGCATTTAAGAGAGTCTTTTGGTGAAAAAGGAAGTTTATTCGATGATTTTTCTACAGTAGCTCAAAGAATAGGTGTGTATACAGGTTTTGATTATGTTGATATTTTAAAGAAGTTAAATACAGCTTGGGAAATCGATAAGATTACAAACTTAACTCCAGAAGCTGAAAAAGCTAGAGATTATTTAATGAAATTACCAGAAAGAATGTATCGTATTACAGAGCGTATTGTAGTGCCTGATACTAAATTTGATTTTAAATGGATGATTCCAGCATAAAATAATATAACGTCATTGCGAATGAAATGAAGCAATCTTTATATAGATTACTTCGTCATTTATTCCTCGTAATGACGTTACTTTTTTATTGGAGTTTAAAATGATCTCTATCTTCTAAAAAACGAAATTTCTCGCGAATTTTATTTTGCTCGTTTTTATCTATTTCTATAACTAAAGATTTCTCTTCTCCGTTATTATTTTTTGCGATACAATTACCCAACATATCATAACCAGCTGAATTTCCATTGTATTCATATCCATTAGCATCAGTTCCCACTCTATTTACACCAATAGTATAACTCA
>JAHDHE010000023.1 GCA_020631475.1 Tenacibaculum sp.
CCAAAGAACAGGTGAGTTAACTTTTGGTATAGTTAGTAGGTTACTAACAAAATCACCAAATCACCCCCACGGAATTAAAGTACAATTAGAGTCTGGTATTGTGGGTAGAGTAAAAAAAATAATAGAGGATTAGTTAAATTAATCCTCTTTATTTTGTTTTAATCGTTTTACACCATCAGCTAAAAACCAACCAGCAAACAATCCTCTAACTATTAAAAACACATATTTATTTTCGGTTTTAAAATTAAGTAACATTCTATAGCTTTCTTGATTTTTAAAAAATTGCAAAAAAGTAAAAATAATAATAAATAAACCGATGATTATGTAGATGTATGGTAATGCTTTTTTCATCTTTTTATTCAATTGGAATTTTAATTTCGTAAATTTTATTTGTTTTATTGTTTAGTTTATTTTCACGTAACCAAGAGTTATGTAGTTTTAAATCTTTGTAAGTAGTACCAAATTCTTTGGCAAAAGCCGCAATATTGGTAATAGTTGTATCTACTTTTACGATATGTGTTTTAGGTAAAATGTATAAATCACTTTGATCAAATTCAAACCCGTATTTTTTAGGATTAGAAATAACTTCTTTTAAAGCTAAAATTCTAAAAACATAACGCTCAGTTTCATCAGGTAAAAGAGCGTCATAATAACTTGTAACACCTTGTGTTTTTAACCTTTTAGCAATACCATGATTACCTGCGTTATATGAAGCTGCAGCAAGCGTCCAAGAACCAAAACGTTGTTTAGATTTTTTTAAATACTCAGCAGCTACTCGAGTAGATTTTTCTATGTTGTAGCGTTCATCTACATTTTTATTAATTTCTAACCCGTATTCTTTTCCTGTAGCTTTCATAAAATGCCACATTCCTGCTGCACCTACTGATGAGGTTTCATCTATAAAACCGCTTTCAGCCAGTGCTAAAAATTTAAAATCATCAGGTAAACCATACTTTTTTAACAAAGGTTCTAGAACAGGAAAATATTTATTAGCCCTTTTAAT
Organism: Tenacibaculum sp.; assembly: GCA_020631475.1. GTDB lineage: Bacteria > Bacteroidota > Bacteroidia > Flavobacteriales > Flavobacteriaceae > Polaribacter. Next base: position 1,004 of record JAHDHE010000023.1, read on the forward strand.
TAATAGCAATCCGTTTGATTGCCAATAGGTATTTACTAATAACTCCCTATCCATTCGTTCTCTAATATCATGACGTTCAATAGGAACTCGTTCACCAGCTAAGTTTAAATTTTTAGGTAATTTTACTGCTTTTATTTCATAGCTTTCAGCTACGTTTTTTATTTCTTGTGTATTTGATTGACTAATAGTATTGGTAAATAATATACCAACAAAAGTGATACTAGCTAGTGATAAGAATCGTATCGATTTATTCATTCTCTTATAATTTTATAATATTATGTAATTAATTATTCAAAAAGCATTCCTTTTCTAAAATTTTAGATATTGTTTTTGCTTTGTTTAATATCATTACATGTGTTCCGTTTTCAATTTCAATATGGTTTTTAATATGTTTTACAGGAAAAACTTCATCTTTATTTCCGTGTATATGAACCACATTTTGTAAATATTGTTCTTGTTGCCAATGCAATACATTGTATATAGCCCATTGTAAATATTCTTTATCTCTTATTGATAAATATATTTTATAAAGCTCTGCTCGTTTTTTTAAATAATCATTAAAAAAATAACGTTCATAGCTTTCTATATTCGCTATAATTTTTGAGGGAAAAAGCTTATAAACTCTTGTTAATTGAGCTATTTTTAAGCGTTTAGGTAATTCTTTATTGGTTTTAATGCTAGAAATGATGATTGTTTTTCTACAATCAATAAGTTTACTCATTTCTTGTACCATTATACCACCAAAAGAAACACCAACTAATATAGGGTTTTTATGTTTAATATTCTCGCACATTCTTTGTGCATATTCTTGAATACTCTCATTTATTGATGTTGGTAATAACCAATTTAAATAATGAAGTTCGAAATGCTCTTCGGGTAAAGAAATGTACTCAAATATTTTGGTGTTGGCTGCTAAACCTGGAACAAAATAGATGTGAGTTTTTGGCATTATTCAAGATACTTTTTAGTGTATAAAAACTCGGTAGCGTATTCATGAATGTCAATTAAATTATTAGGTATATTTTGCCACAATCTAATTTCAACTTGTTTACCATCACAAAAAATATAAGAACTAGCTAAATCCATAACTTTAGGATCATCGTAAACATCTTTAAAAGAACTAAAGTTTGATTTCTCTATTTTAGATGTTAACTCTTTTAATTCTTTTTCAGATAATTGAAATTCATGCTTTCCTTGTTTAGCGACATATTTTTTTCCGTTAAAAAAAGCTTTACCGTCTTTGTTAATATAAAAATCATACACAGGGCAATCACCAAAACATTGTGTTTTTCTAATAGAAATTAATCTGTTTTCAAGTTTAATTTTAATTGCTTTTAACACTTCTTCATTGTTAGTTTCAACAGTTTCGAAAGTATTAGATTCTAATAAGCGTTGTACCCAGAAATCTTTTTTACCTGTTGGTACAGTAATAATGGCAGATTTTATTCCTTTTACATTTATATTTAAATCATTCCAAACAAGTCCGCTATTAGTAATTAACGCTTTAGCATCATTAATTGCTTTAGGATTATTTAAGATGACAATTAGTTGATTGTCTTCTTTTATTTCTTTTTTTTCAGGAATTACTACTTCTTTTGTTGTTTCAATTTCAGGAACTTCTTTAAGCTCAACTTTTTTCTCCTTTTTAGGGGTATTACAACTTATAGCTATTATTAATAGGATACATAAACTTAAATATTTCATGTTTTAATGTTTTTTGATAAAATCAATTTAATGTTACTAAATGTACTGTAATTAAAAGAAAAGACAAAAATAAAAGCCATTAAAAGATGGCTTTTATTAATTATATTAAAATAATGATTTATACTGCTATTGTATCTTTTACAAAATCGAATCTGACTAAACCACCTTCATCTATTTCGGTTAAAGTAACAGTGTGTAAGGTATTAACCAATTCAGGATTCCAAGGAGTTTTTACTTTTACGTAGTTTTGGGTAAATCCGTGTATATAACCTTCTTTATTTTCGCTTTCAAATAAAACAGTTAAAGTATTTCCTAATTGAGTTTCGTAAAAAGCTCTACGTTTTTTAACAGATAATCCACGTAACATTTTACTGCGTTTTGCGCGCGTTTTTTTTGGAACCACTCCATCCATGTGTACAGCTTCCGTATTTGGTCTTTCTGAATACGTAAAAACATGTAAATACGAAATATCCATTTCGTTTAGGTAGTTGTAGGTTTCTAAGAATAATTCATCAGTTTCACCAGGAAAGCCGACAATTACATCAACACCAATACAAGCATTTGGCATTACTTCTTTAATTTTAGAAACTCTATTAGTATATGTTTTAGTTAAGTAACGACGCTTCATTTTTTTTAACAAATCATCACTACCTGATTGTAGAGGAATATGAAAATGCGGAACAAATGTATTAGACTTTGAAACAAAATCAATAGTTTCATCTTTTAATAAATTTGGTTCGATAGATGAAATTCGTAAACGGTGAATTCCGTTAACTTTATCTAACTCTTTTACCAATTCTAAAAAAGTATGTTCGTGTTTTTTATTACCAAATTCTCCTTTACCATAATCACCAATATTAACTCCGGTTAAAACGATTTCTTTAATGCCTTTTTCTGAAATTTCTTTGGCATTTTTTAAGACATTCTCTAAAGTGTCTGAACGAGAAATACCACGAGCAAGCGGAATGGTACAATAGGTGCATTTATAATCACAACCATCTTGTACTTTTAAAAATGCGCGAGTACGATCGCCAATAGAATAAGCCCCAACATAAGTGTCTGCATCTTCAATTTCGCACGAATGTACTTCGCCAATTTCATTTTTAGTTAAGTCGTTTATATAACTTGTAACATTAAATTTTTCGGTAGCACCTAAAACTAAATCAACACCATCTACGGCGGCTAATTCTTCAGGTTTAAGTTGTGCATAACAACCTACTCCAATAATAAAAGCCTCGTCGTTTTTCTTTAAAGCAGATTTTACAATCGACTTAAATCGTTTATCAGCGTTATCGGTTACCGAACAGGTGTTAATTACATACACATCAGCTTTTTCTTCAAACTCAACACGATTAAAACCTTCATTTACAAAGTTTCTAGCAATGGTAGAGGTTTCAGAGAAATTTAATTTACATCCTAAAGTATAAAAAGCTACTTTTTTATCTGCATTCATTCTTTTAATATCCTTAATAAAAAGCAAAAACCTTGTGTAAGTCTTTAATTTTTTAGAAGTTCGTATACTGTATTTTTATAAACCTGTTTTAAACAGCATTTATTAACCGCAAAAATACAATAATATTCATGATTTTTGAAACCAAAAGATTATACGTTAGAAAACTTCAAACTACTGATTTAGAGCCTTTTTTTAAGTTAGAAAGTAATCCTAAGGTGCTACAGTATGCTACAGGCGAGCCTAAAAATTTTAAAGAAAGTGAAGATGATTTACTTCAATTAATAGATAGATATGATAAACTTGAAAATGATTTTTGGATCTACGCTATTGAACGTAAAAAAGATAGCGAGTTTATAGGTACAGTTGCTTTGATAAAAGATGAAGAAAATAACGATGAAATTGGTTATCGTTTTATTGAAGAATATTGGGGAAACGGTTATGCAACAGAAATTTGCGAAGGGTTAATTTCATATTGTAAATCTATCGGAATAAAAAAAATAATAGGTTGTGTTGTTGATGAAAATATTGCTTCTGCAAAAGTTTTAGAGCGATTTAACTTTAAAAAAGTCAGTAAGTTTATAAGCGAAGATATTGGCTTGCCAGAAACTAAATACAAACTAATTTTATGATAGAAGACGGATTAACACCACCTTATTACGCAGTTATTTTTACAACTATTTTAACTAATGATTTGTCAGGATATGATGATATGGCTAAAAGAATGGAGGAGTTAGCAAAACAACAAGAAGGATATTTAGGAATTGAATCTGCGCGATCGCAACTAGGAATTACAGTTTCTTATTGGCGAAGTTTAAACGCGATTACTCAATGGAAAAATAATTTATTACATATAGAAGCTAGGAGAAAGGGAAGAGAGCAATGGTATAAACAATACGAACTTAGAATTTGTAAAGTAGAACGTGAATATGGATTTAAAAAAGAACAATAAATAAATGTACGCAGCAATAACTAAAGTTTTAAATAAGTTTTTAAAGCAAAGGACTATTTTTAAATATGGATTTAATATTACACCAATGTATCGTAGATCTACAGGAAAAATAGTCGAAGTTTCTGATGATTTATATAAAGTGAAAGTGAAGATACCTATTAGTTATAAAAACAGAAATTACGTAGGTTCTATATACGGAGGAAGTTTGTTTTCTGCTACCGATCCTATATTCATGACTCAGTTAATGTGGGTTTTAGGAGATCAATATGTAGTTTGGGATAAAAGCGCTGAAATAAAATTTAAAAGACCCGCAAAACAAGATTCTTATGTTGATTTTATTTTAACTAAAAATGATATTCAAATAATAAAAGAAAGAGTAGTAGAAGAGAAAGAGATTGATTTAATTAAAGATATTAAAATTACCAATAAAGAGAGTTCGGTAGTTTATGCCGAAGTTTCTAAAACCATATACATTGCAGATAAATCATATTATAAAAATAAGCGTAAAAAGAACTAATCTAATTATCAAATTATTTTTAATTGTTGCAATATTAACATCATGTAGCAAAAAAGAAAGTAAGTTTTCTGATCATCAGGTTTTTCGCTATAACGAACATTCAAATATTACATCGTTAGATCCTGCTTTTGCAAAAGATCAACGTAATATTTGGGTGGTGAATCAGTTGTATAACGGATTGGTTCAGTTAGATGATAGCTTGCAAGTACAACCAGATATTGCTAAAAGTTGGACGATTTCTGAAGATGGAAAAATATATCAATTTACTTTAAGAAATGATGTGAGTTTTCATAAGCATAAATTGTTTGGTAAAGACTCTACAAGAACAGTAAATGCAACAGACTTCGAATATTCATTTAATAGATTATTAGATAAAAATGTAGCTTCTCCTGGTGGTTGGGTGCTACAAAATGTAAAAGATTTTAAAGCAGGAAACGACTCAGTTTTTACGATTAATTTAAAACAACCATTTCCGCCTTTTTTAGGTTTACTGGCAATGAAATACTGTTCGGTAGTTCCGAAAGAAGCGGTTGAGTATTTCGGGAATACTTTTAGAGCAAACCCTATTGGTACCGGACCTTTTCAATTTAAATTATGGGTTGAAAACACAAAGTTAGTTTTGCGAAAGAATCCGTTATTTTATGAAAAAGATTTACAAGGAAATCAGTTACCATATTTAGAAGCTGTTGCAGTTACTTTTTTACCAGATAAACAAAGTGAGTTTTTACAGTTTATTCAAGGTAATATCGATTTTATGAAAAGTTTAGATGCTTCTTATAAAGATGATATTTTAAAAACAAACGGAACTTTAAAAGAAAAGTATGTAGATAAAATAAAGATGCAAACGGGACCTTATTTGAATACCGAATATTTAGGAATTTATTTAGATGGAGATAATGAATATCCAACAAAATCAAAATTAATACGACAAGCTATTAATTACGGATTTGACCGTGAAAAAATGATTAAATTCTTACGAAACGGAATAGGAATACCTGCTACAAGTGGTTTTATACCCAAAGGTTTACCGTCGTTTAATAACCAAAAAGGATATTCTTTTCAGCCTCAAAAAGCTAAAGCACTTGTTGAAAAGTATAGAAAAGAAACAGGAAATAACAATCCAGAAATTACCATTACTACCAATAGTAATTATTTAGATTTATGTGAGTTTATTCAACGAGAATTACAAAACATAGGTTTAAAAACAAATGTAGATGTAATTCCGCCATCAACCTTACGACAAGGAAAAGCAAGTGGTAAGTTACCTATTTTTAGAGCAAGTTGGATAGCCGATTACCCAGATGCAGAAAATTATGTATCGCTTTTTTATAGTAAAAATTTTACACCAAACGGACCAAATTATACGCATTTTAAAAATGAAAAATTCGATGAATTGTATGAAAAATCTATAAAGGAAGTTGATGTAAAAAAACGTCATCAATTATATCAAAAAATGGATAGTATAATTATTTCTGAAGCTCCTGTGGTTCCTTTATATTATGATGAGGTAATCCGTTTTACACAAAAAAACATACAAAATTTAGGAATAAATCCAATTGATTTATTGAATTTAAAAAGAGTACGAAAAGAATAAAAAAGCCTCAATTTAGATATTTAAATTGAGGCTGTATTTTTAGCTTTATTAAGAAACTAAATTTTTAATTTTTTGTTTTATAGTTGCTTTAATGTCTTTAGGATAACTTCTTTTTCCGTGAAAAACATCAGCCATAGCTTCGCTAAAACGTTGTCCGAATTTTTTTAATAATAAGTTACGAATTGTTTTTTGCTCGTAAAACCATTTAGACAACCAAAGTCCTGTATTTAATTCAGGTAATAAGGTTTCTCCTATTTTATCAAGGTATAGTTTTTCGGCAAGTTCACTATTTTTATTACTTTCAATAATCGCTTCAGCAGCTAATTTACCACTGTATATAGCATTCGAAATACCTTCTGCAGTAATTGGATCAGCAAAACCAGCAGCATCACCTATTAAAAATACATTGTTTTTTACAAATCCATCAGTTCTTGGAGAAACAGGAATTTGAAATCCGTGTTGAGATTCGTTAATTACATTTGTAATACCAAGAGTTTCCATATATTCTTGGTAGAATTTCTTTAAATTTATTTTAGTTCTTCTTGCAGAAGCAACTCCGATAGATAAATGGTTCTTTTTAGGGAAACTCCATGCATAACCATAAGGAATTGCATCAATATCAAAACGAACTTCTTTTGATAAACGCTCAAAATCTTCTGATGATATTTCAACTTCATACTCTAAAGCTGGTATTAATTTACGAGTGTCTTCTTTCCATCCAGCCATTTTTGCGGTAGGACTTAAAGCACCATCTGCAGCGATAACAAAATTTGCAGTAAAATTACCTTGTGAAGTTTCTAACGTGATTATATCATCATTAAACGATAATCCTTTTAATTTATGATTTTCTAATAAAGTAGCCCCAAATTCTTTTGCTTTTTCAGTAATTAAATTATCAAAAGAATCACGCATTATCATAGAAATAGTTGGATCTTCTCTGTGTGTTTTAAAATGAAGATCTTTTCCTAAATAAATATCTACTGTATGAAATTCTTTTTCTACAACATCAGTAATATCAAAAGGTAAATTGTTTCTTCCTCTAAAAACAAAACCACCACCACAAGTTTTATAACGAGGCAATGTTTCTTTTTCTATAATAACAGTTGAAATTCCTTTTTTTGCTAAATAAAAAGCAGTCGATGCTCCAGAAGGACCACTACCAATTATAGCAACATCATAATGTTTCATTAGTGTTAGTTTTTTTGTTGGCTAAAAGTACAGTTTTTATTATAACTACCAATGTAAACGAGCCATAATAGGGTAGTGGTCGGATAGTTTAATATTACTATAAGTTTTATATTGATTTATAATGCTATTATTATCTGTTAAAATAAAGTCGATTCGCATAGGGTAAACATATCTAAAAGATTTACCTAATCCAATACCACTTTCAATAAAAGCATCTTTATTATCTTTTGCTAACTTTTTATATACCCAAGAGTAGGCAGTATTATTAAAATCGCCACAGATAATTTTTTTTCCTTTCCAAGAATACTGATGTTGTAATATTAGCTCCGTTTGGGTTACTTGTTTTTCAAAGCCATTTGCTAAACGTTTAAATAATCGTTCAGAATCTTTTTCTCCAAAATTTTCTTTTTTAGGATTTATTTTCAACGATTCTAAATGCACATTATATACTCTAATTGTATCATTATCTTTAACAATATCAATAAAAATAGTATTATTAGCACTGTTTTTAAAGTTTAATGAACCTGAGTTTATAATTTTATATTTAGAGTAAATCGCTAATCCAAATTGATTGGTTTTCGATTTAGTTTTAATGTATTTATACGGAAGTTTTATGTCTAATAATTCAGATTGATAAAACTCTTGCATTGCAATTACATCAGGGTTTTCATTGTTGATGAATTCATAGATTTGTTGTTCGGTTGTTGGATCATCTATGTGTTTATAATGATTAAATAAACGAACATTGTAGCTCATCACTTTTAAATCGTTGTTTAAAATAATTTCTTTTTTAGAAAATTTGATAAGTGGAGGAGCAACAAACCATCCGATAATTAAAATTAATAAAGAAAGTAAGGCGTTTTTATGAAGTTTAATTAACCAATACACAAAAAAGCCAATATTTAGTAAGACTAAAAGAGGGACAAATAAACTAAAAATAGCAAAAGCAGGTATTGTTTTAGGAGAAATGTATGGAAGTGCAAAAGATAATAACAACACAGTTGCAAAAACTGAATTGATAAAAAACAATAACTTTTGTACAATCGAATATTTCTTCATTTACCTTTTTCCTTGCTTAAATAAAAACTCTTTTTCTTCTTTAGTTAGTGTATCGTAACCAGATTTTCCTATTTTATCTAAAATAGCATCAATTTCTTGTTGATTTTTAGTTTTATTAATGTTTTTTTTAGGAGGTTTATTTCCAGATTTATATACTGTTTTTAAAGGTTTTTCTTTTCTCTTGAATAAATCTTTAAATGATTTGAAAATTTCTAATTCCTTATTACTAGCACTTCGCACATATAAAAATCCAAAGATAGCACCACCGATGTGCGCTAAGTGTCCGCCCGCGTTATTTCCGGAAATTTGAATGATGTCTAAGATTATTGAAATAGTTGCTATATGCCAGAGCTTTACATATCCTATTAAACGTATTTTAAATGAATAATTAGGAATGTAAGTTGCAATACCAATTAGTATAGCTGAAGTACCTGCAGAAGCTCCTAATAAAACATTAGAGTCAATATCATTCACGAAAAGAGGAAAAAAATTATAACTACTTATAAAAATAACACCTCCAAAAAATGTACCTAACAAATAAAAATTTAACAACTGTTTTTTTGTGAAGTAATCAACGAATAAGTTTCCTACAAAAAAAAGAATAATTAAATTGAATAGTATATGTATAAAACTGGTGTGTAAAAAACCATAGGTAATAATAGTCCAAGGTTTCGATAAAAAGTCATTGAAGTTAGCTGGTAAGGCAAACCATTCTAATAAGAAATTACTTTTTGATTGAAATAAAAAGCCAAAAGTATTGGTAATAAATACGAATAAAAACACCGCTAAGTTTATATAGATGAGTTGTTCTACAACGCCAGCGTTTTTAAATCGATATTTTAAGTTTTGAAATATTTCCATTTATATTCTTTTTCTAAAAGGAATTTAGAATTAACTAAATTAACGAAATTTAAATTGATTTTTTTTCCAATACCAAGCAATTATAAAACCAATTATAGCGCCACCAATATGTGCAAAATGCGCAATGTTACCTATTGAGTATTTTGTAACCCCAAAGAAGAAATCTCCAGCAATCATTAGTGGAATAAAATATTTAGCAGCAATAGGAACTGGGAAAAATATTAAAGCTAATTTAGCATCAGGAAACGTTAGTCCAAAAGCAACTAAAACTCCATAAATTGCACCAGAAGCACCTACAGCAGGAGTATGGTATAAGCTGTAAAACTCACTCATTTTTTTGTTTGATAGTGTAATCAGGTTTTCATTGTATTGACCAGAATTTAAAACACTTTGTATTTCAGAAGGAGAAATTCCCATTGTAATTAACTGTTCATAAACTCCATTAAACTGGTAATAGTTTACAAAAGTGTAAATTATTCCAGCACCAATACCTGCCGAAAAATAGAAAAACAAAAACTTATTTCTACCCCACATTTGCTCTAAAGGTGTACCAAATGCCCAAAGTGCATACATGTTAAAAAGTAAATGCATTGTTCCTCCATGCATAAAAATATGTGTAATATATTGCCAAACACCAAAATGCTCGTTTGTTGGATAGTGTAAAGCAAAAATATTTGTTAAGTCTAAGTTTAAGAACTGCGGAGCAAAATATATAATCACGTTAATGATTATTAAATGCTTTATAGCGTCAGTTAGTTTTCCCATAATTTACTTTTATTTATTAAAAATGGAATCAATTTCGTTTAAAGTCAGGGTTTTAAACGTAGGTTTTCCAAAGGGTGATGTATTTGGTTCTTTACAAGAAAAAAGATCATTTACTAAGTTTTCTTGTTCTTTTACAGATAATATAGTTCCTGTTTTTATCGCTAACGATTTTGCAAAAGATTTTGCCATTACATCAAAATGGCTAAAGCTAGCATCTGGTACTTCTAGCTTAATATCATCTAGTAATTGCTCTAAAACTAACGTAATTTTACTTTCAGTAACCGAAGTTGGTATTCCGCCAATAATTACACTTTCTTTTGTAAACTGATCAAACATAAAACCAGCGCTTTCTAAATCTGATTTTATCGTATAAATCATTTCAATATCTGCAGAAGAAAAAGAGATGTTTACTGGAAATAATAATTGCTGACTACTCGCTTCTTTTACCGTAATGTTTTCTAAAAACTCTTCATATAAAACTCGTTGATGCGCAAGTGATTGATTAATTAAAACCACTCCAGATTTTATAGAACTTAATAAATACTTCTTCTGAATTTGAAAAGTTTTACCAGTTTCAGTTTCTTGTTGCGATTCAAAAAGTTGTTCTTGTTGTATCGAAGGTGTAGTTTCGATATTTGTATATAAAGCTTCCCAATTACCTGTGTCTTTTTTAAAGTTAGATTGATAAGTGTTTGAGTTACTTTTTGGAGTTGAATTTGTTTCTGGTTTATAATCTGTTTCAGTTTTAAAAGGATTAAATGTAGGATCTACAGTAATTGGAGGAACAGATGATGTACCATTTTTTTTATTGTAATTATACGGAGTGTCTAATGTTGCATCTCTATCAAAATCTAAAATAGGAGCAACATTGTATTGCCCTAAACTATGCTTTACAGTAGCTCTTAAAATAGCGTATAAAGCTTTTTCGTTATCAAATTTTATTTCTGTTTTTGTAGGATGAATATTAATATCAATACTATTCGGAGGAACATCTAAATACAAAAAGTACGAAGGATGCGATCCGTGTTCTAATAAGCCTTCAAAAGCATTTACTACTGCGTGGTTTAAGTATGAGCTTTTTATAAAACGATCGTTTACAAAAAAGAACTGTTCACCTCGTTTTTTCTTAGAAAACTCAGGTTTAGCAACAAATCCGTTTACCGTAATAATATCTGTTTGCTCAGAAATAGGAACTAATTTTTCGTTCATTTTTGCTCCAAAAATAGCCACGATTCTTTTACGAAGATTGCTCTTTTTTAAATGATAAATTTCATTGTTATTATGATGTAGTAAAAAAGAAATATCTGGATGTGCTAAAGCGACTCTTTGAAATTCATCTACAATATGACGCGTTTCAATCGTATCAGATTTTAAAAAGTTACGACGCGCAGGAATATTATAAAACAAGTTTTTAACAGCAATACTTGTTCCTTTAGCAGTAGAAACAGTTTCTTGAGAAACTATTTTACTTCCTTCTATTTTTATTTGTGAACCTAGTTCTTCGTTTTCTTGTTTCGTCTTTAGTTCAACATGAGCAATTGCGGCTATAGATGCTAAAGCCTCACCACGAAAACCTTTAGTATTTAAATTAAATAAATCTTGTGCATCTTTAATTTTAGATGTTGCATGACGTTCAAAACTTAAACGAGCGTCTGTTGCACTCATTCCTTTACCATCGTCAATTACTTGAATTAAAGTTTTACCAGCATCTTTTAATAATAATTTTATAGAGGTAGCCCGAGCATCAATTGAATTTTCAATTAACTCTTTAACTACAGAAGCAGGACGTTGTACTACTTCACCTGCAGCAATCTGATTCGCAACATGATCAGGAAGTAATTGTATAATATCTGACATTAGTTGTTTTTTGATAAAAAGATTGAAAGGTCAAAGTCTATAATGAATAAAAAAAGCAGTGTTAAAATAGCAATTATAATAACAATTGTTTTATTAATTCCACCGTTTTCAGAGTTCTTAAATTCATTAATAGCATCACTGAACTTTCCTTTTATGCCTTTGCTTTTTCCGACTGTTGTACGAAATTCGTCGAACTTGTGTTTTACTTCATACGGATTTCCTTCGCCTTTGTAGTAACGAGGTTTGTATTCGAATTTTTTATTTTCTTTTTTTATAAATCCCATAAAATAGTACTTCTTTAGAATGCTATAGTGCTACAAAAATTGCACCAAAATAAGACGAATTTCAAAGTTACTGAATTATAGAGAGGCGGTCAAAAATTATCGCTAAATTAAAGTTAAAAAAAACGCCAAAACAATTAATGTTTTGGCGTTTTTTAATGTGTAATTTATTATTTAAAAACCTAATGAGTTTGAAGGTTTGTCTAAATTTTTAATAGCCGCCATTTTAATAGCTGCCACAGCACACTCAATACCTTTGTTTCCTAGTTTTCCACCAGAACGATCTATAGATTGTTGTTTAATGTTATCAGTTAATACACAAAAAATTACAGGAACATCGTATTTAATATTTAAATCTACAATACCTTGTGTAACACCATCACAAACAAAATCGAAATGTTTTGTTTCTCCTTGAATTACATTTCCAATGGCAATAACTGCATCTATTTTTTGAGTTTCAACCATTTTTTTACAACCATACACTAATTCGAAACTTCCAGGTACATCCCAAGAAATTATATTACTTTCATCTGCACCGCAGTCTAAAAGAGTTTCAATAGCACCTTTGTGTAGGTTTCTAGTAATTTCAGGATTCCATTCTGAAACAACAATCCCAAATCGAAAAGATTTCGCATTTGGGATTGAAGCTTTATCGTAATAAGATAAATTTGTTGTTGCCATTATTGAGCATATTTTGCGCTATTGATATATTTTTCTATATCTCTACCTTGATCGGTATTAGCATATTTTGTCTTAATGGTTGTGTATAATTTTTCAGCAGTACTAAACTTCTTTAATTCCATAGCAGTTTGAGCTGCTTTAAATAAAAATAAAGGAGAAGTAAACTCATTGTCTTGCTTATTAGCGGCTTTTTCGTAATACTCTAAAGCATCTTCTGGTTGATTAATATCTGCGAAAGCATCACCAATAGCACCTAAAGCTGTAGGTCCTAATAATGCGTCATCAGAATTAAAATCACTTAAATGTTCAATTGCTTGCTCATACTTCTTCATTTTTAAATAAGAAATACCAGCATAGTAGTTTGCTAAGTTTCCTGCTTTGGTACCACTAAATTGAGAAGCTACATCTGTAAATCCGTATTTACCTTTAACACCACCAATTAAAGCTAAGTTGTATAAAGAATCAGCTTTTACTCCTGCAGCTGTACTTGCTTCATTAAATAAAGCTCTAGGGTAAGCTAATTCATTTGAAGCTTCTCTTTCAGTAGGTTCTGCAACGAATTTGTTATAAGCTAAATAGGCTAAAATTAAAGCAGCCACAGTTACTAGTCCGTAAAATAATGGTTTGCTGTTTTTCTCAATCCATTGCTCAGATTTGTTTGCAGTATCGTCTAAAGTATTAAATACTTCGGCAGTAGTACTTTGAGTTTCGTCAAAAGTTTCTTCTACCTCTTGTGCAATCTTTTCTTTCTTAGGTTTGTAACCTCTTTTCTTGTATGTAGCCATAATTGCTTAAAAATTAGTGGCGACAAAAATAGTTTTTTTAATTGGATTTTAAAAGCCGATTATTAGTAAAATTTTCGATAATTTGCGCTTTCTTTTCCGAAATAATTTTCATTCATGTATTTGCAAAAAATATCATTGGTAAATTTTAAAAATATCGAAACGCAATCTTTTGATTTTCAGAAGAAAATAAATTGTTTTGTTGGTAATAACGGAATTGGTAAAACCAATGTGTTAGATGCAATTTATTATTTGTCGTTTGCAAAAAGTTACTTTAATTCGATTGCTGGACAGAATATTCGTCATGGTGAAGAGTTTTTTATGATTGAAGGAGATTACCTTTTAAATGATAGAAATGAGAAAATTGTTTGCTCTTTAAAAAGAGGACAAAAAAAAGTGTTAAAACGAAATGGAAAAGCCTACGAGAAATTTTCTGAACATATTGGTCAGTTACCTTTGGTGATTATATCTCCTGCTGATAGAGATTTAATTGTTGAAGGAAGTGATACGAGGAGAAAGTTTATTGATGGTGTTATTTCTCAACAAGATAAAAAGTATTTACAAGGATTAATTTCATATAATAAGATTGTAAGTCAGCGAAATGCATTGTTAAAATATTTTGCAGCCAATAGAACCTTTGATGCATTAAATTTAAAAGTATATGATGAGCAATTAGTTGAGTATGGAAGCGTTATTTATAATAAACGTAAGGCTTTTTTAGAGGATTTTGTTCCTATTTTTAACGAGAAACATCAAATTATTTCAGGGGCAAAAGAAGAGGTTAATTTGCGTTATAAAAGTCAACTACATGATGTTTCTTTTGAAAATTTATTAGCGAATAGTATTGAGAAAGATAGAATGTTGCAATACACATCGTCTGGAATTCATAAAGATGATTTGAATTTTGAAATAGGAGAGTACCCGATTAAAAAATTTGGGTCTCAAGGGCAACAAAAATCATATCTAATAGCTTTAAAGTTGGCGCAGTTTGAGTTTATTAAAAAGCAGTCGAATGTAACACCGATTTTATTATTAGATGATATTTTTGATAAGCTAGATGAAAATCGAGTTTCGCAAATTGTAGATTTGGTGAACAATGATGAGTTTGGACAAATCTTTATTACAGATACACATTTTGAACGTACAGAAGATGTGATAAAAAAGAGTAACCAAGAATATCAAATTTTTAAGTTAGATTAAAAAGATGGCAAAAAGAGAAAACGATAGTTTTTCAATTAAAGATCTATTAGGTAGCTATATAAAAGAGGGAGGCTTAAATAAAGGGTTTCAGAAAATTCATATAGAGGAAGCTTGGGAAAAGATGATGGGTCCTGGGGTTGTTTCTTATACGCAAGAAGTTAAAATACAAAACAAAACACTAATTGTTCGTTTGTCTTCTTCTGCTTTAAGAGAGCAGTTAAGCTACGGTAAAGAGAAAATTATTCGAATGATTAACGAAGAAATGGGTGAGGAGTTGGTTAAAAAACTGATGTTGGTGTAGTTTTTTCAGGAATGTTTAATAGTCTTCTTCAATTGATTTTTTTAATTTCAAATATACCAGATTTTAGATTAAAAAAATGTTGAAAAGCAAATGAATAATCCGTTTCTGGCTTAGATAACATTCCGAATATCTCGACTTGATTGTCTTTTGCTTCTCTGAACCAATAACCATGAAATATTGATATTTCTTGGAATTCGTGACCAGTGTTTTCTAAAAAATTTTCTTTTCTGAATATGGTATCGATGATTTTTTTAGAACCCTTTTCAATGACTAAGTGATTTTCAAAATCGCGATATTTATGGATGTTTTTAACTCCATCACTGATAAATTCATTGATAATGTAAGATTCTAAAGGTTTTTGTACTATTGAAATTCGTATTCCAAGATTTTGAATCAAAGTATCATTTTTAGTTGTCTCTCTTGTAGAAGGAAAGAATTTTTCGACGAGACTATCCTTAACTTTTAGATTGTACTGATTTTTTTTACCTTGGTCTATTTCGACCCCTTTATTTGAGTTTGACTCTTTGGTGTTTAACTCAGGTTTACAAGATAATAAGAATAGCGATAGAGTCAGAGTAAAGATTGATATTTTCATATTTTTTATAACACACAATTTATTTTAAGAATATAAATCCGTTTTAATGATTTGTATTCAACGTTAGCGAAATTATTAGAAATAAGCTTAAAAATCAAACTAAATTTAAAAACAAAAAACTCATTACGTAACTGTAACGAGCTTTTATATATGTTAAGAAGTTGTTTTTCTTAGAACATCTCTCTACCAGAAAAATGGAAAGCACCTTCGATAGCAGCATTTTCATCAGAATCAGAACCATGAACAGCATTTTCTCCGATTGAAGAAGCAAACATTTTACGAATAGTTCCTTCAGCAGCTTCAGCTGGATTCGTAGCACCAATTAAAGTTCTAAAATCTTCAACAGCGTTATCTTTTTCTAAGATAGCAGCGATAATTGGACCACGAGTCATAAACTCAACTAATTCACCAAAGAAAGGACGCTCACTGTGTACAGCATAAAAAGCTTCAGCATCACGCTTCGTCATTTGAGTTTTCTTCATTGCTACGATTCTAAAACCTGCAGCATTAATTTTTTCTAAAATAGCACCAGTGTGTCCGTTTTCAACACCATCTGGCTTAATCATTGTAAAAGTTCTATTTGTTGCCATTATTATAAGTTTCTATAAATAAGTAAATAAAAAATGTATATATACGAGCTTCGTACAAAACGGCGCGAAATTACATAATTTTTTTAATTTAATTGTATATTCGCCACTTATGATTTTGAAACAATTTAAAGAACTACAAGAATTTTTATCACAACCTAAAAATATTGTGATAATAGGTCATAGAAATCCCGATGGTGACGCCGTTGGTTCAACTTTAGGATTAAAGCATTATTTTGATAAAAAAGGACATTCAGCACAGGTATTAATGCCAAATGAATATCCAGATTTTTTACATTGGATTCCTGGTTCTGAAACAGTAAAGCGTTTTGATCGTCAAAATAGTCAAAGTATAAAAGCTTTAGCGAAATCAGATATTGTTTTCTTGTTAGACTTTAACGCCTTACATAGAGTTGGAAGCGATGTACAAAATACTTTAGAAAAGTATGAGAATGATTTTGCGTTGATAGATCATCATCAACAACCAGATGATTTTAAATACATGTATTCAGATACCACCATGTCATCAACTTGTCAAATGGTGTATAACTTCATCGTAATGATGGGAGATCTTGAATTGATTGATAAAAATATTGCCACTTGCTTGTATACAGGAATTATGACCGATACAGGTTCGTTTCGTTTTAGATCAACAACTAGTACTACACACCGTATTATTGCTGATTTAATTGATAAAGGTGCTGAAAATGATCGAATCCATAGTAATGTTCACGATGCGAATTCATACAATAGATTATTGCTGTTAGGACAAGCTTTAAGCAATATGAAGGTGTTACCAGAATATAAAACAGCGTTTATAACTTTAACAGAAGAGGAGAAAAAACGCTTTAATTATGAAAAAGGAGATACCGAAGGAGTGGTAAACTATGCACTGTCTTTAAAAGGAATTGTTTTTGCTGCTATTTTTATTGAAGATGTAGAGCAAGGAATCATAAAAATGTCATTACGAAGTAAAGGAAAATTTTCTGTAAATCAGTTTGCTAGAAATTATTTTAATGGCGGAGGACATGATAACGCCGCTGGAGGAAAAAGTTTAGAATCTATGGAAGATACGATTACTACATTTAAATCGTTATTGCCTAAATATCAAAAAGATTTAGAAACATCTTATGAAGCATAGAATTTTACTTTTTATATTAATTGTTGTAATTTCTTGTGGAAAACAAGAAGCAAGGAGACCTAAAAAACATGGTACAACTAATTTTTATAAAGAAGTTTTAGAAAAAAACAAAAAATTAAATGCTTTAGAAAAAAAGCGTTTAGAAAAATTAATCTCATTAGATACTATTAATAAATACGAATCATCATCAAACGGATTTTGGTATACATATCAAAAAAAAGATACCCTAAACGCTAGTAAGCCTAAGTTTGAAGATTTTGTTAAAATAGTATATAATATTGCTGATGTAAATGGAAATATCATTTACGATAATCAAGAAAAAGTATATAAAATAGACAAAGAAGATTTTATTCCAGCTTTACAAGATGGAATAAAGTTGATGAAAAAAGGAGAAACAGTTACATTTGTCATTCCATCATATAGAGCTTTCGGAGTTGTAGGAGATGGAAATAAGATAACAGTTAATCAACCAATAAAAAGTACAGTAACATTAATCGATATAAAATCAAATAAATAAAAAATGAAATTAACTAAAATTTTAGCAGTAGCAGTTGTAGGTTTATCAATTGTATCATGTAATAATAACCAAGGGTTTAAAACAAAAAGTTCATTAGCTACAGAAGTAGATTCAGTAAGTTATGCTATTGGTTTAGATATGGCTAATAAAATAAAAATGAATTTTGATGAAATGGACGAAGACTTATTTGTTCAAGGATTTAAAAACGGAATGGATTCTACAAATCTTTTAGTTGAATCTAAAGACATTAATAATATTTTAAGAACATTTTTTCAAAAGAAACAAGAAGAAAAAATGAAAAAAATGCAAGCTGAACAAGCTAAGAAAGCTGAGGAGAAGTTTGGAGATAATAAAAAAGCAGGAGAAGAGTTTTTAGCAGCAAACAAATCGAAAGAAGGTGTTAAAACTACCGATAGTGGTTTACAGTATATTGTTTTAAAAGAAGGTGAAGGAACTGCACCAACTGGAAACCAAAGAGTAAAAGTTTTATATGAAGGAAAACTAATAGACGGAGAAACGGTTTTTGATAAAAACTTAAACAGAGAACAACCATCTGAATTTGGAATTACTCAAGTAATTAAAGGATGGACAGAAGGATTACAGTTAATGAAGCCAGGAGCTAAATATAAATTTTTTATTCCTCAAGAATTAGCATATGGTCCACAACAGAGAGGTAAAGATATTAAGCCTTTTTCAGCTTTAGTTTTTGAAGTTGAGTTGTTAGAGGTAGTTCAATCTTTAGGGCAAGGACATTCGAAAGGAGACGGACACGGACATTAATTAAAAATTAATATAAGAAAAACATCAACCATAAAAGTTGGTGTTTTTTGTTTAAAATAAAAAAAATGAAGTTTATTAAATATTTAATAGTTTTAGTAGTTGTTACAATATCATGTAAGTCTGTAAAGTATCCAGATCTTGAAAATGGATTATATGCAGATATTCAAACAAATCGTGGAGATATTTTAATAAAATTACATGAACAAGAAGTGCCAATGACAGTTGCTAACTTTATTTCTTTGGCAGAAGGAACGAACCCTAAAGTAACAGATTCTTTAAGAGGTAAACGTTATTATGATAAAACAAAATTTCATAGAGTTATTAAAGATTTTATGATTCAAGGAGGAGATATTACTGGAACTGGTAGAGGAAATGCTGGATATCGTTTTGCAGACGAATTTCCTTTAAATGAAGAAGGTAAACTTATTTATTCTCACGACGGACCAGGAGTTTTATCTATGGCTAATTCTGGACCAGAAACAAATTCTAGTCAGTTTTTTATAACTCATAAAGAAACACCATGGTTAAACGGTAAACATTCAGTTTTTGGACGTGTATTAAAAGGTCAAAAAATTGTAGATACAATTAAGCAAAACGATTA
The DNA here is from genome assembly GCA_020631475.1 of Tenacibaculum sp. Classification (GTDB taxonomy): domain Bacteria; phylum Bacteroidota; class Bacteroidia; order Flavobacteriales; family Flavobacteriaceae; genus Polaribacter. The sequence continues at coordinate 20,417 of JAHDHE010000023.1, forward strand.
CATTAATAAAGTTGATATTATTAGAGTAGGCGATGAAGCTAAGAAGTTTAATGCACCAGAAGTCTTTGAAAAAGAACTAGCTAATGTAGATAAGAAAAGAGAAGATGTAAAAAGAGTTCTAGAAATTAAGAAAAGAAAGTTTCAAGAAGAGATGGGAGTTAATAAATCTACTCCAACAGATTCTGGTTTAAGAATTTTTAAGATGAAAGAAAATCCATCAGGTAAAAAGGTTGTTCTTCATAAACCAACAACAATTCATTACACTATTTATTTAGCAGATGGTAAAAAAATACAGTCTTCAAAAGATAGGAATGAAGAGTTTGTTTTTCAGTTAGATGATGCATCAAAACCAATGATTGCTGGTGTAAAAGAAGGTGCCTTAGCCTTAAGAGAAGGTGAGAGTGCAAGATTGTTTATTCCGTATTATTTAGCGTATGGAGAGCGAGCAGTTGGACCTTTTCCAGCTAAATCTGATGTAATTTTTGAAATTGAAGTATTAAAAGTAGGTAAATAATTTTGATAGATAGCATTTTACAAAAAGACAAAGAACTACTTATATTCATAAATAATTTAGGAAGTGAGCAATGGGATGGATTTTGGTTAACCATAACAAATCAATTTTCATGGACACCTTTGTTTGTTTTTATTCTTTATTTAGTTTTTAAAAAATTTGGATGGAAAAAAGGAGTTTTTACGTTACTGTTTATGGTAGTTTTAATAGCTTTTTCAGACCAGTTTACAAATTTTGTTAAGAACGTAACCGAAAGAATTAGACCATCTAATTCAGAAGAATTAAAAGGTTATTTAAGAACTTTTTCTTACAGAGCAAGAGGTTACAGTTTTTGGTCAGGTCATGCATGTTTATCATCTACTATAACGGTTTTCTTAATTTTAGTTTTAAGAAGTTGTTTTAAGAAAATATATTTTTTAATTCTATTTCCATTATTGTTTGGGTTTAGTCGTATGTATTTAGGGGTGCATTTTCCTATAGATGTATTTATAGGGTATATATCTGGTTTTCTTTTTGGTTTGTTATTTTACAAACTATATAGTTTATTAGAAAGCAAAATATTTACTGACTGATGAGGGATCAGATCAAAAAGTTGTGGAGTAGATAAATTTGAAGGAACTTTGCTTTAA
>JAHDHE010000024.1 GCA_020631475.1 Tenacibaculum sp.
CCACAAGTATTGTTGGTAAAATAGGTACTCCGTTACGCTCAACATACGCAGCAACAAAGCATGCATTACATGGTTTTTTTGATAGTTTACGGGCAGAACATTACAGCGATAATATAGCAGTAACTTTAGTCTGCCCTGGTTTTGTAACTACGAATGTTTCTAAAAACGCATTAACTGGTGATGGTTCTCCTCAAAATAAAATGGATACGGCTACTGCCAACGGAATTGCCCCTGAGCGTTTTGCTAAATTGATGTTAAAAGCAATTAAAAATAGAAGAGAAGAAGTTTATATTTCTGGAGCTAAAGAAAAACTAGGAGTGTATGCAAAGCGTTTTTTCCCTAAATTATTATCAAAAATGATTCGTAAATTGAGTGTTACTTAAACTTTTTGAAAGATAAAATTCGAGACGTTATTGCGAATAAAATGAAGCAATTTTTAAATTAAAATTAAGGTTACCTCGTTATTTTCCTCGTAATGACGAGTTTTTAAGAATCAACTAAAAAAATTAATCGCTTCAAAATAATTAATAATTGCTTCTTTAATTAAGACAGATTGTTCACCTGGTTTTAAGTTCGGTAACTCGGTTAATGTTTTATAATGTGGCCATCCATCATCATCAAAAAAATCAAATTCGTAATATCCGTAAGGTTCTAAAAGTTTACAAATTGCAATGTGCATTAAGTTTACTTTTTCATCTTTTTTAAACTTTCTATGCCCTTGTCCTAATTCTTGTAAGCCAATTAAATAGATAATTCCATCAACATTTAATTCATCTCCATCTGCAAATTCTTGTGATAAATTTTTCACTACAATATTCCATTTCTCTTTTAAATTAACTTCTTTCGTCATCTGTGTTTTTTGAATGTACAAAGATACAAATGAGTTGTGTATATTTGATGTAGAATCTGCACACATAATTAATTTTAAGTGTGTTTTAGTTTTAAAATTCTTAATTTTTATTTATGAATACGTTTGATATTATTATTGCTGCCTTACTTTTATTTGGTTTTGTAAGAGGATTAATGAAAGGGTTGTTTGTTGAGGTTGCTTCTTTAGTAGCATTGGTTGCGGGTGTATATGGAGCCATTCATTTTTCTTATTTTATTGGTGATTGGTTAAAAGATAGTGTAGATTGGGATGAAAAATATATTTCATTAGCTGCTTTTGCAGGAACTTTTATTGTAATTATAGTAACAATCGCTTTGTTAGGAAAGGCATTAACAAAAATTGCAGATTTTGCATCTTTAGGAATTTTAAATAAAATTTTAGGAGGAGTATTTGGTGCTTTAAAAATCGGATTGATTTTAAGTGTCGCTTTTATTTTCTTCGGAAAAATGAACGATACCATTCCGTTTGTATCTCAAGATGGTTTAGAAGAGTCAATTTTGTATAAACCAGTTAAAAAAATTGCACCGACTATTTTTCCATCAATAATTAAAGATGATGAGGAAGAAGATAATACAGAAACTGAAGTATAAAAAAATCCGAAGCTATTGCTTCGGATTTTTAGTTTTATAAAATGATTGGGTGATTAAATCATTGTTACTTTTCCAGTAGTTAAAGAGTAAACTCCTCCAACAATATTAATTTCACCATTGTCTTCCATTTCTTTTAAAATAGGACTTTTTTCACGGATACGGTCCATAGTCATTCTAACGTTGTTTTCAACTGTTTTAGCAACAAATTCAGCATTAGAAGAATTAGCTTCTCCTTCTACTTGCTCTGAAGATAATTTTGCTGCAGGAACAATATTGTCTAACATAGCAGTAATGTTTCCTAATTCAACTCCGTCGCAAGCAGCTTTAACAGCTCCACAACTTTCATGACCTAAAACCATTACTAATTTACTTCCTGCAACTTTACAAGAGTACTCCATACTTCCTAAAATATCTACGTTTTCGAAGTTTCCTGCTACACGAGCAACAAAAACATCACCAATAGTTTGGTCGAAAACCATTTCTACTGGTACACGTGAATCGATACATGATAAAATTACTGCTTTAGGAAATTGTCCTCCAGTAGTTTGTTGCACTAAATCGGTAATATTAGATGATGTTAAGTTGTTTGAAACGTAACGTCCGTTACCTTCTAATAAATCATTTAAAACACCATTTGGAGTTAATGCTCCTTGTACGTCTTTTGTTATAGCTGTATTTCTCATTTTATATTTTTTAATATTGTTTTTAATTAATGTGTGTCTTTTACATTTTGTTTTACCCAATTTGTACAATCTTCAAAAGAATCAAAAATATGATCTTCTGGAATAAAATCGGGAATAATATCAATACGTTCCATCATGTAACGGGGTTGTTGTAGTAAACCTACAAAAAGAACTTGCACGCGTGTACCGTTTGATTTTAAATCTTGAATCATGTCTTCCATGGCGTATAAACCAGATTGATCCATATATTGCATTCTATCTAAACGCATAATTACTGTTGATGCAGTTTTAGGAATTTGTTTTGTTAATGCCTGAAAATCGCTTGTAGAACCAAAGAATAAAGGACCTTTAACATGTTTTACAAATACTTCTTCTTTTAATTCTTCAGGAAAGTTTTCTTCATCTTTCCAAGCTTCTTCTCTTAATGATTTTACATCAGAACGTTCTGCTGTTAAATCACCAATTTTTTTCATAAACATTAAAGAAGCAATAACCAAACCAATTCCTACAGCATATACTAAGTTCCAGAAAGTAGATAAAATTAATACTACTAGCATAATTATTACTTCTGAACTTATTTTAAATGGCCCAATTTTAGCATCTCTTGGTAAATTAGGAATCGCTTTTAAACCTTTATAATCCATTACTCCAATACCTACAGTAATTAAAATACCGGCTAATACTGCTGCTGGAATTTTAGAAGCAATTGGTCCTAAACCTAGTAAAATAACTAAAAGCATAATACCCGCTATCATACCCGATAATTTGGTTTTACCACCAGAATTTATATTTACTACGGTACGTATCGTAGCTCCTGCACCTGGTATTCCGCCAAAAATTGCAGCAATAGTATTACCAATACCCTGACCTATTAATTCCTTATTAGGTTTGTGTTTGGTTTTAGTCATATTATCTGCCACTACTGATGTTAATAATGAATCGATAGCTCCTAATAAAGATAAAGTTAAGGCTGTGAAAATATAAGGTGTTACGCTTGATAAATTAAAGCCTGTAAAAATTTCTAAATTCGGAACTGGGAATCCTCCAGGGATTTCTTCAATAGGACGATAGCCTAAATTAAACCCTAAAGCAATAGCTGTCATTACAACTAAGGCAACTAAAGTACTTGGTACTGCGGTTGTAATCCGTTTAAATCCGTAAATAATAAAAATGGTTCCTAAAGCTAAAGCTAGTTCTAACCAATTGATATTTTTTAAAGCTCTTGGTAACACTTTAAAAGTTCCTAATACTCCTGAAGCTTCTTTACCTGCTAAGGTTTTACTTTCTTTTAAAATATCTGCCTGTGTGGTAGCTTCAGCTCTTTTTATAGTTTCTTTAAAGTCTTCAAGTACCAAAATACCTTCACCAGCTTCTTCTTTTAAAATATTTTCTAAAATAAGTTCTTCGGCTTGTGGTTTAAATTGTTTAACAAACTGAACGTCTTCTTTAGCATAATAACCAACAGAAGGTAAAATTTGTGTTACTAATATAATAACACCAATGGCTGTCATAAAACCAGAAACTACTGGGTATGGTATGTAACGAATATATTTCCCTAACCCTAATAAACCTAAGCCTATTTGTAATATCCCTGCCAATAAAAAAACCGTTAAAATTATAGGCAATGCTTTGTTAACATCTCCATCATTTACGGCTAAAATACTAGCAATAACTACCATGCTTACCGCTGTCATAGGTGCAGTAGGCCCCGAAATTTGTGTATCAGTCCCGCCAAATAACGCTGCAAAAAATGAAATAAATATTGCTCCGTATAAACCAGCACTAGGGCCTAATCCAGAAGAAACACCAAAAGCTAAAGCTAACGGTAATGCAACAATTCCAGCTGTAATTCCTCCAAAGAGATCTCCTTTAAGGTTTGAAAATAATTTTTTCATATTTTTTTTGAGTTGAGTAGGAATAAATATACTAAAAAAACAGCAACTTATATATACTCAAGTTATTTATAGGGTTATTTGCTTAGCTTACTTAAGTTTAATATTTTTTAATTGGCAACTACTAAAGAAATGTCTATTTTGCTAAGTAGCTTGTTAAATGATTTAGTAGATTTTGGGTTTATATTTTCTCTATCTACTAATAACAAATTAACATTTTCTTTAGCTGAATCAACCTCTTTAAACTTTTTTAAAGGCTTATGAACATTATCAATAATTTTATTAATAAAATCATTGTTTTGTTGCTGTGCTAATTCATTATACACACCTAAATAAATTTCATTTTCAGGGTTAAGATTATTTTCAGAAGAGGCTATAATGATTGTTTTACCTTTCTTTTTTAAAATATGCTTACTAATCTTATCTCCTAAAAGAGCCACACTTTTATTTGTGCGTTTTCCAATTACAATAATATTTGGATTTGTATCTTCTATAAAAGTATCAATTTCATTTTTCACATTTCCAAAAGTAAATGAAGAAGTTATATCTATATTATACTTTTTAGAATATGAAGAAACTAATTTATTAATCTCTTTATTAGTTTTAATAAATTTGCTGTTTAGAGCTCTCTTTGCTGATAATTGATTATCAGTATTTATTATTTCTGTCGGTTTTTTTACATGAAAAAAATGAATGTTAGCATTGGTTCTTTTAGCTAAGCAAATAGCTGTATTCATCGATGTAGTCGTACTATCTCCTAAATCAGATAGTACGACAATTTTATGTTTTGATACATCCATTTTAAGCTGTTTTAGGTCTTAATTTAAAGAACTCTATAAAGCTTTTAGGGTTTTCGACAATACCTCTTTCTGAAGTTAATTTTATATTAATGTTTCTTTCTTTCGCTTTAAAAGCAAAATCTTCAAGAATTTCAATAATATCATAATCTAAATAACGAGTGTTTCTTACATCTAAATCTAAGTAAGAGTTTTCTGGTAATGCTTCTAATTCTTTTAAAATAGCTCCTTTATTAAAGAAAGTAACTTCTTCGGCTAAAGTCATTTTCATTTTATGAACTCCGTTACTCTTATCTTCTTTATGTAAAAAGTGAGAGTTTTGGTAGCTTTTAAATAAAATAACTACAATTCCTACCGCAAGACCAAGACCAATACCTACTAATAAATCGGTAAAAACAATACCTAAAACGGTAACCATAAAAGGTACAAATTGTTTCCATCCTGAAAGATACATTTTCTTAAATAAAGATGGTTTTGCTAATTTAAATCCTACTATTAATAGTATTGCTGCTAATACTGATAATGGAATTTTGTTTAATAAATTTGGAATTAATATTACTGATATTAATAAAAAGAAACCATGTATAATAGCCGACATTTTACTTTTTCCGCCAGATTGAATATTAGCAGAACTACGAACAATTACTTGTGTAATTGGTAAACCACCTATTAAACCAGAAATGATGTTTCCTGTTCCTTGTGCTAATAATTCTCGGTTAGTTGGAGTAACGTTTTTGTCTGGGTCTAATTTATCTGTTGCTTCAACACATAAAAGAGTTTCTAAACTAGCTACTAATGCAATGGTAAAAGCAGTTACCCAAACTTCAACATTTGTTATTGCACTAAAATTAGGAAAACTAAATTGGTTTAAAAATGAATCGAAATTATCTGGAACAGGTACGCTTACTAGATGTGAAGCACTAATACCAAAACTTTCATTTCCTTGAGTAGCAACGAAAAAAATAATTCCAGAAACTACAGCTACTAGTGGTCCTTGAATTAATTGAAATATTTTACCTTTTTTAGATAAAATTTTATCCCAAAGTAATAAAATACCTAAACCTATAATACCGATTAAGGTAGAACCCATACTGATGGATTTAAAGGTTTTAAAAATTTCAGAAAAAGTGTTTTCTCCATCTATCTGAAAAAAAGCAAAATCACCTTCAGGGTCTGCGTCGTATCCGAAAAAATGAGGTATTTGTTTTAAAATAATAATAATACCAATACCTGTTAACATCCCTTTAATTACTGACGAAGGAAAGTAGTATCCGATAACTCCAGCTTTTAAAAAACCAAAAATTAACTGAATAATACCACCTAAAACTACAGCTACTAAAAAGTTTTCATAACTACCTAATGAGGCAATTGCTGTTAATACAATAGCTGCTAATCCTGCAGCGGGACCACTTACTCCTATTTTAGAGCCACTTAAAGCTCCTACAACAACACCTCCTATAATTCCCGCTATTAATCCTGAGAATAATGGTGCTCCACTGGCTAATGCAATACCTAAACATAAAGGTAATGCTACAAAAAATACAACGATACTAGCTGGTAAATCGTTTTTAATTGTTTTAAACATATGTAATAATTTTCTTTGACTAATTAATTTAATTAGTTTATAATTTTAATATAAATATTGATTTGTCCTTATAAGTATTCTAAATACTTATATAAAATAAGGAGAGTTACATATATGTTTTAAGAAAACTCTGGTGGGGGAGTAGTAAACTCTATATACTGAGTTTGATATTTTTCTTGTAATGTTAGAAGTTTCTGTGTTTTTGCTTTTTTACGAAAAAGAAATTTTGTTAAATGTTGATGAATTTTTTCTTTTTCATCAATTTCTTTTTTTTCTTCATTTTCGTTTTCAAGATCGTCAAAATCTAATAGATAAGATATTTCTACTTCATGTAGCAATCCACTATTTTCAGCAACAAAAAAACTTCCTTTAAGTGCTAAGAACACTAAAAGTAAATATTTGAAGTATTTGTGTTTGAATAATTTAATCATATAACAGCTGACGAAAATAGCTATTTTTTAGACTTAAAATGTTATAATTCTTTTAAATTATTAGCTAAAGCCCAACCAATTTTACCATCAATAAGTTTAATTTTTTTCCAATTATCAACAGTGTCTAATATGTTTACTTTGGTTCCTTCATGTAAAGTAAATACTTCGTTAGCATCTGAAGTAGGTGCATTTTTCACTTCAATTTCTTCAGCAAAAACAATAGCTTCAACTGTATTTGTAGTTTGGTTATATTGTGTAAAAGTGATAACTAAACTTAAAATTAGTGTTAAAAACGATAGGATACTTGTTGAGAAAAATAACCTTTTTTTACTCGGTGTGTAAGAAAAATAAAAAAGTAAAAATAAGGTGGCAGCTAAAAAAGATAATAGTATTGTAATTACCGCCCAAGAATTATAAGTTAATTTTTGAAAGATATTTTCGTTTATTTTTTGAAAAACAGATTTAGGAAGTTCTTCAATTCTATCTAAAGTTAACCGATTTGCTATTATTAAGTTGTTTTGAGCATCTTCATTTAACGGATCTAATTGCAATGCTTTTTCGTAATTATAAATCGACGAAGCAACTTTGTTTAATTTATAAAAAGCATTACCTAAGTTGTAGTATAATTCAGAAGATACTTCTTTTTTGTTTTCTATTTGTTCATATATTTCTATCGCTTGTTGGTATTTACCTTCTTTATATAAAGTGTTTGCATTTTCGAATAAATCATTAGCATTTTGAGCTGATAAAATACCAGAAATTAATAAGAATAGTATTACAATAATTTTGTTCATTATAATTGCTTATCTAATTGTGTAATTACTTGTTTTGCTTTTTCGTACTCTTCTTTCATTTGCACGTTTGTTATTGGTGTATATCGTGCAAAATCACAGTCGTTTAATACATCAATAAAACTAGTAATATTTGTATTGTTAATTTGCTTGTTTTTTAACAAATCCGTGATTTTATCACGACTAATATCAGAAGTTTCTACTCCTAATTTTGCTTTTAAATAATTGTGTAATGCTCTTTCTAACGCTTCGTAAAAAGCTTCTTTATTACCTAATTGTTTTTCGGCTTCTGATAAATATTTTTTAGCCAACTTATCAGCTTTTCTTAATTTATTACCAAGTACATCACCTTCTCTTTCTTCTTTCTTCTTATTGATGAAAATTCCAACAGGTATTGCTATAATTGGTAATAACAATAAAATGTAATATAAAGGTGTTTTAAAAAAATCTGAAGTAGATACAGGTTCAAAACTACTTGAGGTTTGAATGTATCTAAAATTATCACCGGTTATTTTTACATCTTGTTTATTAGTAATGTTTGTATTCGTAGTGTTAGTTGGTAACGATTTCCCTTCTAAAACATCAACATATAAATCTTCTGTAGTAATTGTTTGGTATACTTCTTCTTTAGGATTAAAATAAGAAAAACTTGTTTTAGGAATTTTATATTTCCCTTTAAACTCAGGAACTACCGTGTAACTATTCGTTACATTACCGCTTAATCCAGATGGAGTAATACTAACTTTTTCTTTTCTTTCTGGTTGATAAACTTCAAGCTCTTTTGGTGTTTCTATTTTTGGAAGTTCAAATAATTTTAAATTTCCTTTTCCGTTAACAGCTACTTTAATTTGTGATGATTCGTTGGCTTTTAACGTATGTTTACTTAAAGACACATCAAAAGAAAATTCACCAACAGCACCTGCGAAATTTTCAGGTTTATTTTCAAGAGGTAATGCTTTAGCTCTAACTATTTTTTTGGCAGAAGCAAATTCTTTTCGCACCTGTCTTGTAATTGCATTACCAAAAAAGTCTGCACGTCCCGTTGGTACAGCAACAATAATATCCATTTTAATAGGGTCTATTGTTAGTTTACCTTCTTTAGTTGGTATTAATAAAGCTTTATGTAAAACAGCATAACGATATTGTTCTCCGTTATATTTCCCTGTTTTTACAGGCGTACCGTTTCTTTTAATTTCTTGATTCCAAAATCCGTTATATTGCGGAGCTTCAGTTATTGCATTATCGTAAATACCTACATTATTACTAAAGTATAAACGGAATTCTACATAAATGCCTTCACCTACATAAGGTTGTGATTTTGAAACTTCTGCAACTAAATGAATATTCTGATTTGCTATATAATCTGGATCGTTAGGGTTTTTAGGTAAATCTACAGCATCTAAAACAATAACCTTTACTGGATTTGATTTTAAGGTTTTACCATTAAAATCTATACTTGCAGATCCGATACTAAGTTCTCCTTTTCTTTTAGGTTGAAGTATATAAGAGTAAGATTGAGAAAAAGAAAGTCTACCGTTTATTGATGATTGGCTTATAGCTTGACTTGGTCCGCCAACAATTTTAAAATTTTTAAAACTTGGAGGTGTAAAATTATCGCTTCCTTGTTTTTTTATAGAAAAAGTAACACGTAAGCGTTGGTTTAACCCTAGTTTGTTTTTACTAACAGTGGCAGTTATAATATCATCTTGTGCATTTACAAGTAATGTGATAAAACTAAATATTAACGATATGTATAATTTCAACTTCATATTCATTTTCAAAAACGTAAAAATAATAATCTTTTAAATATTAAAAATTACCAATCTTTTTCTTGTTTTACTTTTCTTCCTTTCGACTTTTTCACATTCATTTTCTTTTGAGTTTTCTTTTCTTCATTATTTAAACTCTCCAGTAATTGTTTCATTTGCTCAGGAGTCATTTTTCCTGGTTGAGGCTTAGGTTTTTGTTTTTGGTCTTTCTTATCGTTTTTATTAGGTTTGTTTTGATCTTGTTTGTCTTTGTTTTCTTGATCTTTCTTATCGTCCTTTTTATCCTTGTCGTCGCCGTTTTTATCTTTATCCTTATCGTTTTTCTTGTCTTTGTCGTCTTTGTTTTTTTGATCTTTCTTATTCTGATCTTTTTTGTCTTTATTCTTATCCTTTTTATCTTTTTGATTTTGTTGCTGCTTCTTTAATTTTTTTTGAGCAACAGCCAAATTATAACGCGTTTCATCGTCGTTAGGATTTCTTCTAAGTGCATTTTTATAGGCATCAACAGCTTGTTGATATTGTTTTTGCTCCATTTGAGCATTTCCAATATTATGATAAGCTTCTGCTTGTTCAAATTTATCTTTTGCTGTTTTTGTAGTTACCTCAAACTGAGCAACTGCTTCCTTATATTTTTTTGCTTGATATAATGTGTTACCAAAGTTGTAGCTAGCTTTTTCATATTTACTGTCTTTGTCTAATGCTTTTCGGTAAGCAATGGCAGCTGCATCAAACTTTTGTTTGTTATATAATTTATTTCCATCTCTTAATAAAGCACGAGCTTCACGTTGTAATTTTAACGTGTCTTGTTGTGCTGATATATTTATTGATATCAGCATTAAAAACAGAAGCAGTATATTTTTTACATGTTTCATTTTAAGAATCTTCTTCATTAAATAAATCTACTTTTTTAACCCATTTGGTTTTTCTTTCAAAGAAAAATAAATCAATAATTAAAAAGAATAAACCAATACCTAAAAACCATTGAAACTGATCTTTGTAATCTGAAAATTGTTTGGTTTCAAACTCACTTTTTTGAGCATTAGCTATAACTTTTTCAATAATTTCTACAGGATTATCAGTTTTATTACCATCAATATACTCACCATTAGAAGTTTTAGCAATGCTTTGTAAAACACTCGATTTTCTTTTGGTAATAACGGTTTCTCCTTTTCTATCTTTCTTATATCCAATAAGTGCGCCATTTAATTTTATTGGAATCGGACCTCCTTTTTCTGTACCTACACCAATAGTGTATGTTTTTACACCTTCCTTTTCAAGACCTTGCATTATTTTTCGTGTCTCTTCTTCTTGATGATCTTCACCGTCTGAAATAATAATTAAAAAACGATTGGTTTGCTCGTCGTTATTATAATATGTTTTTGCTAAGGTTAAGGCTTCGTTAATTGCAGTTCCTTGACTCGAAACCATATCTGGATTTGCATTTTGCAAAAACATTTTTGCTGCAGCATGATCAGTCGTAATTGGTAATAATGGGTATGAATTACCTGCATAAATAATTATACCAACTCTATCACTACCTAGTTTATCAATAGTTTTCGAGATAATTTGTTTAGCCTTTTCTAATCTATTCGGAGCAATATCTTCTGCCAACATACTTTTAGAAACATCTAAAGCAAAAACAACATCAACACCTTCTCTTTTTACTGTTTTTAACTTCGTTCCCATTTTAGGGTTTACTAAAGAAATGATTAAAAAAGAAATTCCGATTAAAAAGAAAACAAGTTTTACAACTGATTTAAATGTTGAAGAATTTGGAGCTATTTTAACTAATAACTCTTGACTTGCAAATTTTTTCTGAGTTCTTTTTTTCCACCATAAAACCAACAGAAAAACGACAATTATTACAGGAATAATTGCAAAGAAATAAAAATATATTGGTTCTTCTATACGATACATTTGTTTATATAAAACTTTTAAATAATGTGTTTTTTAATAAGAATTCTAATAATAAAAAGATACCAGCTAAAAAGACAAGGAATCTGTATTTTTCGGTATAATTATAATATTTAAATTCTTCTATTTTGGTTTTTTCAAGTTTATCAATCTCGTCATAAATGGCTTTTAACTTAGAGTTGTTTGTTGCTCTAAAATATTTACCATCAGTTTCTTTTGCAATATGAACTAATAAAGCTTCATCAATTTCAACTTGTTGGTTTTTAAAAGAAATTTGCCCTGTTCTTGGATCTTTTGCCCAAGGAAAAGGAGCCATTCCGTTTGTTCCAATACCAATAGTGTATACTTTAATATTATTTCCTTTCGCTAATTCGGTGGCTGTTTTAGGATCTACAAAACCTGCATTGTTTACTCCATCGGTTAATAAGATAATTACTTTACTTTTTGCTTTGCTTTCTTTTAATCTATTAACAGCAGATCCTAGTCCCATACCAATAGCTGTACCACCTTCTAGCTGTCCCCATTTAATTTCAGAAAGGGTTCTTTTTACAATAGATTTATCACTCGTAATAGGTGTTTGTGTAAAACTTTCACCAGCGTATGATACGATTCCTATTCTATCATTAGGTCTACGATTTACAAAATCGGTAGCTACTCTTTTTAATGCTTCTAACCTGTTTGGTTTTAAATCTTTTGCCAACATACTTGCAGAAACATCTACCGCCATCACAATATCAATACCTCGGTTAGATTTTGTTTTTTTACTGATAGCTACATTTCTTGGTCGTGCTAAAGCAACAATTAAGCAGGTTAATACTAATAGTCGTAATAAGTACAATAGAGGTTTCAGCTTTGGTAAAATTGAGCCTTGAACCTTAAATCCTTTAACACTAGATATGGTTAATTGCGCTGTATCTTTTTTTCGAGAATAGAAATTCCAAAAAGCTAATAAAGGAATTAATATCAGCAACCATAAAAACTCAGGACTATGAAATTCGAAATTATTCCACTTCATCTTCTACAACTTCTTTTTTAGGTTTTAAATTATCTATAACATCTTTAGCGTCTTTTCGATCTTGCTCAATTTCGTGAGACATCGGTTTCGATTTAGCAAACTTTACCAAATCTGATTCTTGTAATAGCTCTTTTAACTTTTTAATAGTCTCCTTATTAGTCTCAATAGATTGTATATCACTAAAATCTTTGATAACATCAATCAACTCATCCGTTGTACTTTCTAGAGCAGGAATGTTTAATTCTCTTTCTATATAACCTCGTACAATTCCTGTTAACTCACTATAATATTGTTTGGTTTTATTGTTTTGCCAAAGAAGTTTTTCATCTAACTCTTTTAATTTTTGAATAGCTTCTTCATACGGAGGTAGTAATGGAATAATTACTTCTTCTTCAGTTTCTTTTTTCTTCTTGAAAACAAAATAATATAACAGTAACGCTATAAGAAGTATGGCAGCAATTCCCCAATAAATATAGTTTTTAAAATCATCAAATTGATAAGGTTCTCCCTTAATTCCTTTAATAGGAAATTTTTTGATTTTTGCAGTATCAATAGCTACTGTGGCTACATTAATTAATAAGCTATCAGTTAAATGTGCTTGGTTTTTAATGAAAATTTGTTGCTGAGGAATATAAAACGCACCACTATCAAAACCAGTTAAAATATATTTTTGGACTAGTTTGTTTTTAATGGTGTCGATTTTTAAAGTATCAACAACTTCTAATCCTTTTAAATTTTCTAGCTTAGGAATAATTACATTTTCAATTTCATTTACCGAAATTTTATATTGAAATTGTTCTCCAATTCTAATATTGGTTGTGTCAACTTCAACTTGTACTTTATTAGATTGAGAAAATCCAAAAGCAGATAAAAATATAAATATGTATAGTAGTTTATTTTTCATTATTATACTATCCTTTTCTTTTAAAGTATCCTAATAATTTCTTTACATAACTTTCATCAACACGAGTACTAATGGTTCCTGATCCGCTTTTCTTAAAAGTTGTTTCAAAGTAATCAGACAATCGTAAAGCATTTGCTTTGTATTGTGTTCTAACTGATGAAGAACTGGTATTTACTAAATGTGTTTTACCTGTTTCAGCATCAGTCATTGGTACCATTCCTAGATTAGGAATTTCTTCATCGTGTTTGTCGTACACACGAATACCTGTAACATCATGTTTATTACCAACAATCTTTAAGGTACGCTCGTAATCATCGTCCATGAAATCAGAGAGTATGAAGACGATCGCTTTCTTTTTCATAATGTTTGATAAAAACTTTAAAGCTTCACTAATGTTGGTTTGTTTACTTTTAGGTTGAAACTCAATTAATTCTCTAATAATTCTAAGTACGTGACTTTTTCCTTTTTTAGGAGGAATGTAAAGTTCTACTTGATTAGAAAACAAAATCAATCCAACTTTATCGTTATTTTGAATAGCAGAGAACGCTAAAGTTGCAGCAATCTCTGTAATAGTATCTTTTTTAAATTGTTCAGAAGTACCAAAAAATTCTGAACCAGAAATATCGACAACTAACATCATGGTTAGTTCTCGTTCTTCTTCAAAAACTTTTATGTATGGTTCGTTATAGCGCGCAGTAACATTCCAATCGATGGCTCTAATGTCATCTCCGTATTGGTACTGACGTACTTCAGAGAATGTCATACCACGACCTTTAAAGGTTGAATGGTATTCACCTCCGAAGATATGATTAGACAAACGACGTGTCTTAATCTCTATTTTACGAACTTTTTTTAGTAATTCTTTTGTATTCATTTAATTTAACCAAGATTCAGGTAAAGGAGGTAGCTCCATTTCTGTATACTCTACGCTTTTTTCAAAAGATAAAAAAGGCGCTTCTTGTATAGATAAATTTACATTGTTTTTTTTGCCAATTTCTTTGATTACATCATTTAGTTTTCGCTGTTGGCATAATACTAAACTGTTCATTATTACATTCGACTCTGTATGTAAGTCAAAACAATCTACATAATAACTAGGGATGTTATCTTTGTAAATAATTGCTTCTGTACTTTTTTTCTTTTTTAATTCTAAAATTTCTTTTGTTCCTTTTAACGTTTTATACGTTGTTAATTTAAATGTCATAATAGCTTGTTTAAGGGGTAAAACTTTTGTGTAGTAGGGGTAGTTTTTTTGGTTAGCTATGTGTTTTTTATGGTACTTGAACTTCGTTTATAATTGAATTGATAATATCTAATGAAGTGATGTTTTCAGCTTCAGCTTCGTAAGTAATTCCTATCCTATGACGTAAAACATCATTTACAATTGCACGAACATCTTCTGGTATAACATAACCTCTTCTTTTAATAAAAGCATAACATTTAGCTGCTTTAGCTAAAGCAATACTACCACGAGGCGAAGAACCAAAACTAATTAAAGGTTGTAGTTTCTCTAAATTATATCTTTCAGGATAACGAGTTGCGAAAATAATATCAAGAATGTATTTCTCGATTTTCTCATCCATATATACTTCATTAACAGCTTCACGTGCTTTTATAATTTGGTCAATAGAAACTACAGGATTTACTTTAGCAAAACTTCCGTTTAAATTTTGACGCATTATTATTTGTTCATCCTCTAATTTTGGATAATCAATAACTGTTTTTAACATAAAACGATCTACCTGTGCTTCTGGTAGCGGATATGTTCCTTCTTGTTCAACAGGATTTTGAGTTGCCATTACTAAAAACGGTTCATCTAACTTAAAAGTTTCGTCACCAATAGTAATTTGACGTTCTTGCATTGCCTCTAATAAGGCAGATTGCACTTTAGCAGGCGCACGGTTAATTTCATCAGCTAAAACGAAATTTGCAAAAATTGGACCTTTCTTTATAGCAAAATCATTTTCTTTTACATTATAAATCATAGTACCAACAACATCGGCAGGTAATAAATCTGGAGTAAATTGAACACGACTAAAACTTGCGTCTACTGCTTTTGATAAGGTGTTAATTGCTAATGTTTTTGCGAGTCCTGGAACACCTTCTAAAAGAATATGTCCGTTACCTAAAAGACCAATAAGTAATCTTTCAATCATATACTTTTGACCTACGATTACCTTGTTCATTTCGGTAGTTAGTAAATCGACAAAAGCACTCTCTCTTTCTATTTTTTCATTGATGGCTCTTACATCTATATCCATAGTAATTGAAATATATTAGATTTTGTGAAACAAAGCTACAATAATAAGAAAATAACTGCTGTTAAAGTAAGGTTAAAGCAAAAATGAAAAATAATTAAAAAAATGTTAATAGTTTTTTGGTGTGATAGATTTAATTTTTTTGTAATAAAACCTTTATTTAATACTCTTTTAATTGTAGTCTATTTTCTTCAAAAACACCATAGGTAAAGTATTTTACCCAATCACCTGTGTTTATGTATTTACTGTTGTCTTGTAGTTTAATTTCTAATGGTAAATGACGATGCCCAAAAACAAAATAATCGTAATGTTTGGTTTCTAATTTTCGTTTGCAGTATTGCACTAACCATTCGTTTTCTTCACCTAAAAATTTTGCATCTTCATCACCAGAAATAAGTTTGTTTTTAACCGACATATATTGTCCTAAACGAACTCCTAAATCCGGATGTAGCCATCTGAACATCCATTGAAATGGTTTAAACGTAAAAACCTTTTTCATACGTTTGTAGCCCTTGTCTTCAGGTCCTAAACCATCTCCATGACCGATTAATAATATTTTGTCATCAATTTTAAATTCTTGAGGAGAATGATACACAGGAATATGTAACTCTTTTTCAAAATAGTCAGACATCCATAAATCGTGGTTTCCGACAAAAAAATAAATAGGTATTTTGCTGTCTTTAATTTCGGCAAGCTTCCCTAAAACTCTTACAAACCCTTTAGGAACTACGGTTTTATATTCAAACCAAAAATCGAATAAATCACCCAATAAAAAAATAGCTTCAGCGTCTTTTTTAACTTCATTTAGCCATTGCACAAACTTTTGTTCACGTGGAAAACTAGCTTCTGGAGTCGGCGCTCCTAAATGCTGATCAGAAGCAAAGTAAACTTTTTTGTTTTCAGATGTGTTGATAGAAATCAAATCGTAATTTTTGGTAAAAATAACTAATTTGAGGTACTTTTGTTTAAAATGCTTTCAATACGATGGAAATAAATCCTTTTGATGATACTTACTTTATGAAAAAAGCTTTGCAAGAGGCTGAGGTTGCTTTTGATAAAGGTGAAGTTCCAGTAGGTGCAATCATTGTTTTTAAAGATCAAATAATTGCGAGAGCTCACAACTTAACTGAGTTACTGAATGATGTAACTGCTCACGCAGAAATGCAAGCTTTTACAGCTGCTGCCGATTTTTTAGGAGGTAAATATTTAAAAGATTGTACACTATATGTTACGTTAGAACCTTGCCAAATGTGTGCAGGAGCTAGTTATTGGACTCAGGTTGGTAAAATTGTTTACGGAGCAAGTGAACAAAAATTAGGGTTTAGTGTATTGCAAACAAAGTTGCACCCCAAAACAAAAGTGGTTTCTGGTATTTTAGAAGAGGAATGTAGTTTTTTAATGAAGAAATTTTTTATTGAAAAACGAAATTTGAATTGACTCAGTCATTGCGACTAAAAGGAAGCAATCTCTTAGCTAGAATAAACAGGTTACTTCACACTACTTTGTTACGTTCGTAATGACGTTTATAGAATTAAAATAAAGTTTGCTGCTTACTACCGCTTTCGTGTTCTAGCAACCATTTTTTACGCCAAACACCACCAGCATATCCAGTTAATGAACTGTCAGATCCAATAACACGGTGACATGGAATGATAATCCATATTGGATTTTTACCATTGGCTGAAGCTACAGCACGAATTGCTTTTGGATCTCCAATTTGTTTGGTTTGTTCTAAATAGGTTCTGCTTTTTCCAAAGGAGATATTTAATAATTCTTTCCAAACCGATTGTTGAAAATCTGTTCCTTGTGGATTTAATTTTAAATCAAACTCTTTTCTGGAACCTAAGAAATATTCTTCTAGTTGATTTACGCAATCTTTTAAGCAAGTAGGAACATTTGTTGAGGTTTCTATAGCATCGTTTAAAACAGAAACAGATTGAATTCCATTTTCGTTACCCACAATTTTTGCAGTTCCTATAGGAGTTTTATAATATGTGATTTGTAAATCAGACACTAAAAACATCTTTAGAGTTCTGAGTAGTAATTTCCGAAATTTCTTCGAAAGTTAAACCATAAATATCAACTAATTTATCAACTACATTAGTTATATATGAGCTTTCATTACGTTTTCCACGATATGGAGTAGGAGCTAAATATGGCGAATCGGTTTCTAAAACGATATGTTTTATATCTATTTCGTTTAAGAATTTATCAACCTTACCATTTTTAAAAGTGGCAACTCCACCAATTCCTAATTTCATATTATAAGAAATTGCTTTTTTTGCTTGTTCTAAAGTTCCTGTAAAGCAGTGAAAAATCCCGAATAAATCATCATTTTTTTCAGATTCTAATACTTCGAAAATCTCATTAAAAGCATCACGACAATGAATTACAATTGGCATTTTTTTTTCTTTAGCCCATTGTATTTGTGTTCTAAAAGCTTCTTGTTGTTGTGGTAAAAATGTTTTATCCCAATATAAATCGATTCCAATTTCTCCAATAGCATAAAAATCACGTTTATCAATCCACTCTTTTACATGAGCCAATTCTTCTTTGTAATTTTCTTTAACAGAAGTAGGGTGCAATCCCATCATTAAAAATACATCATTCGGATAGTTTTTTTCCAAATCTAACATGCGGTTGGTATACGAACTATCGATTGCTGGGATAAAAAAACGTTTAATTCCTGCTTCTTTTGCTCGTTGTATCATCTCATTTCTATCGTCATCAAATTGCTCTGAGTATAAATGTGTGTGGGTATCTGTAATCATAAATTTGATGTCATTGCGAGGAACGAAGCAATCTTTAATAGAGATTACTTCACTTTGTTCGTAATGACGTATTTTTGTTTTAAGAAAGCAAAAGTACGAGAAATGGCAAGTTTGAAAAAAGTATTACGAAAAAAGAAGTACATAAAAATAAAACTTAAAAAGATCATAACAAATCATTTAGAATTAAATGCAGAGATTAATGGAGTAAAAGGAAAGTTTATTTTAGATACTGGGGCATCGAATTCTTGTGTGGGTTTAGATTTAATTGAACATTTTAAGTTGATTTCGGAAGAAAGTGAAGTAAAAGCTGCTGGAGCAGGAGCTACTGATATGGAAACTCAAAAATCTGATAATAATTCGTTGAAGATTGGTAAATGGTCTACTAACCAATGCAATTTAGTATTGTTTGATTTATCACATGTAAATACAGCCTTAACGCAACACGATGCTGAAAAAGTTGATGGAATTATAGGGGCAGATATTTTAGAAAGCGGAAAAGCATTTATCGATTATGATAAAAAAGTATTGTATTTAAAAAAGTTGAAGAAGAAAAAGCGTAAAAAAATGATGAAAGTGCCATTTTAAATCAGGCTTTTTTTAGTTAAAAACTGTTAAAATTCACTGTGAAAAGTAGCTGTTTTTTCGATTTTTAACCGATTTCAGTAAACTGATTTTACTGTATTGTTGATGGTTTTTTTATTGATTTATTGTGTATTATATCATTAAAAATGATGTAACATTTTTTATTGATAGCCGTCGAATAGATGTAATCAATTAAACCAATAATCATGAAATCAGTAGCAAATAATTTAGTTTTAGAAAGAGGAATTTTAACATCAAGTTATAAGCAAGAAATTCGACAGAGTATTCAGTCAATGAAAGCACAATCTTTATCAAGAGTAAAGAGCCGCTTAAAAAAGGATAGCTCAAAAATATGCAGTGAAACAGGTACTATTTTAAAAGTTTCAATGTTTGTATTAGTATTAGTCGCTTTAGTTTTTTAAAACAAAAAACTCACTGAATATACAGTGAGTTTTAGTATGAAGTGAGTTTTAAAATTAACTTAAAACTTCTTTAATTCTTTTAACAGCTTCGTGTAATTGTAATTCTGATGCTGCATAAGACATACGAATACAGTTTGGAGCTCCAAAAGCATCACCAGTAACTGTAGCTACGTTTGCTTCTTCTAATAAAAGCATAGAAAAATCGTTAGCGTTTTTAATTTCTTTGCCTTTAATTGTTTTTCCGAAAAAAGCAGAGATATCTGGGAAAATATAAAATGCTCCTTCAGGAATATTTAATTTAAAACCTTCGATATTTCCTAATAAATCTAAAACGATGTCTCTACGTGTTTTAAATTCATCTACCATGTATTGTACTTTACTTGGTTCTGCTAAAACAGCAGTAATCGCAGCACGTTGTGCAATACAATTAGTACCAGATGTAATTTGACCTTGCATTTTAGTACAAGCTTTAGCAATCCATTCTGGTGCACCGATAAAACCAATTCTCCATCCAGTCATAGCAAATGCTTTTGCTAATCCGTTTACAGTGATGGTACGATCGTACATATTTTCGATAGCAGCAAAACTAAATGGCTTTGTTCCGTAATTTATGTGTTCGTAAATTTCGTCAGATAAAATATAAATATCAGGATGCTTTTCTAAAACTTTAGCCAAAGCTCTATATTCTTCTTCAGAATAAATAGAACCACTAGGGTTATTTGGTGAGTTAAAGAAAATCATTTTTGTTTTAGATGTAATAGCTGCTTCTAATTGCGCTGGCGTAATTTTAAAATCACTATCGATAGAAGAAGGGATTTCGGTAAACTTAGCTTCACAAAGCATTGCAATTGCTGAGTAACTTACCCAATACGGTGCAGGTAACAAAACTTCATCTCCAGGGTTTAATAAAACTTGCGCAATATTAGCTATTGATTGTTTTGCTCCTGTAGAAACAACAATTTGATTTGGTTTGTATGTTAAACCATTATCGCGTTTAAATTTTTCGCAAATAGCTTCTTTTAACTCAACATATCCATCTACAGGAGTGTATGAGTTATAGTCTTGATTGATTGCTTCAATAGCAGCATCTTTAATAAAATCTGGAGTATTAAAATCTGGCTCTCCTAAACTTAAGCTAATAATATCTTTACCTTGTCCTTTTAACTCTCTTGCTTTAGCAGCCATTGCTAAAGTTTGCGATATTGGTAAATTGTTAATTCTGTTTGATAATGCGTTTGACATTGTGTTGTTTATTGTTGTGTGTTTGTTGTTTAAGCTAATTCTAATGGTTTTTTTCCTAACTCAGCTAAATGCTTAAAGTGTTCGATAATAGCTCTTCTAGTTGTTTGATATTCATGGTAAGGTAAGTTGAATTCCTTAGCAGTTTCTTTAACAATTTTGGCTAATTTATCGTAGTGCACATGAGAAATATGTGGGAAAATATGATGCTCTACTTGATGATTTAATCCACCCGTATAAAAGTTAACTAACCAGTTTTTAGGAGCGAAATTTGATGTTGTATGTAATTGGTGTATAGCCCATGTGTTTTTCATGTTACCATCTTTATCTGGCAATGGCATTTCAGTTTTTGGTACAATATGCGCTAATTGAAAAACAACACTTAAAATAATACCTGCAGTATAATGCATTACAAAAAATCCGATTAACACTTTCCACCAAACAACATTCATTACAGCAATTGGTAAAACAATCCAAAGTGCGTAGTAAGCTACTTTAGAAATAACCAATTTTGTCCATTCTGTTGCTGGGTTTGGAAACTCACCATACGATAATTTTCTTTTTAAATAGGTGTGCATTTGCTTAAAATCGGTAGTAATAGCCCAGTTTATGGTTAATAATCCATATAAGAATATCGAATAATATTTTTGGAATTTATGAATCCACAACCATTGTGAATGCTTAGAGAAACGAATAATTCTACCAGCATCAATATCTTCATCATGTTCTTGAATGTTGGTATATGTGTGGTGTAAAACATTATGTTGTACTTTCCAGTTATAAACATTTCCTGCTAAAATATAAATACTGCTTCCCATTAATTTATTTACCCATTTTCTTTTTGAGAAAGATTCATGGTTTGCGTCGTGCATCACGTTCATTCCAACTCCTGCCATACCTACACCCATTAAAACTGTAAGTGCTAATTTTATCCATTGAGACATATCAATAGTTAAAATTAAGATGAATGGAACTAAAAATATAGCAAACATAATGATGGCTTTA
>JAHDHE010000025.1 GCA_020631475.1 Tenacibaculum sp.
CAATTCTATGTACATAGGTTTCAGGTATATTTGGTAAATCAACATTAATAACAGCATCAACTTTGCTAATATCAATTCCACGTGCGGCAACATCAGTCGCAATTAAAATATTAACCTTATTGTTTTTAAAAAGCTCAATAGCTTCGTTACGTAAAGCTTGTGTTTTATCTCCGTGAATGCTAGTTACTTTGTATCCGTTTTTTTGAAGTGTTTTTTCAAGCTTATCAACGCCGAATTTGGTTCGTCTAAAAATTATGATACGACCATTAATTGTATTTCTTAATAGATGTAAACATAAGTCTACTTTATGCTTTTTTGGAGTATAGTATAAAAGTTGACCAATATTATTCTCAGTCTTTTCGGTAGGGGTAATGTTTACTTTTTCAGGGTTTCGCAACATCGATTTTGCTAAATCGTTTACCTTATCGGGCATTGTTGCAGAAAATAGTAAAGTTTGCTTTTTACGAGGACATAGTTCTTCAATCTTTCTTACATCTTGAATAAAGCCCATATCTAACATTAAATCTGCTTCATCTAAAACAAAAGTTTTAAGCAAGCGTAAATCGATACTTCCTTGTTTATGTAAATCAATAAAACGACCTGGAGTAGCAATTAATATGTCAACCCCTTTTGTTAAAACATCTTTTTGTGGTTTGGTAGACATTCCACCATAAACGGCAGTAGTTCTTAAGTTTGTGTACTTGCTGTAAGTTTTAAAATTTTCTTCTATCTGTATCGCTAATTCACGAGTAGGACTTACAATTAAAGCTTTTATTTTCTTTTCTCCTTTTTCAGCATCTTGTTCTTTAGCCAATTGTTGAATTATCGGTAAAGCAAAGGCAGCCGTTTTACCAGTGCCTGTTTGTGCAGCAACAATCACATCTTTGTTGTCTAACACTAACGGAATAACCTTTTCTTGTACTAAAGTAGGTTTATGATATCTTTCTTCTGTAAGTACTTTTAAAATAGATTTACTAAGAGGTAATTCTGAAAACTGCATTGATTCTTTTTTTGCAAAGGTAACTTAAAAGAAACGATATGAGTAAGAATGTATTTTAGTTTGATTGATTTTTAGAGATTTATATAAAAGTTAATAGATAACCAAGAATTGATCCTCCTAAAACAATAAAAGCACTGTTTAATTTTTTAAAACCGAAAACAACAATTAAACTAATTATTGCAATAGTAATAGTTCGCCAATCAATTAAAGTGTCTTTTGCCATTTCTATACAAACAGCAATAATCAAAGCGACGGCAGCAATATTTACCGCATCTAAAATTGAACGAATACTTTTAGACCTCCTCATTTTTGGTATTAACGGATTCAATACTAAAACAAATAAAAATGAAGGGAGAAAAATTCCTAGTGTTGCAACTAAAGCTCCTGTAATTCCATTTAACTGCCAGCCAATAAAAGTCGCTGTAGATAAAACTGGTCCAGGAGTAATTTGTCCTACAGCTACAGCATCAATTAATGCTTGCCTGGTTAACCATCCGTTGGCTACTAATTCAGAGTCTAAAAAAGCGAATAATACATAACCGCTACCGTATAATATTGCGCCAATTTTTAAAAAAGTAAGCAGTATTTTTATATTACTTAAGTTGAAAAATTCACTTACTTGATAAATAAACAACGGAACAAAACTATTTAGATTATTACGATTTTGTTTGAAAAAATAAAAACTTAAGCCTAATATCCCACAACCAAAGAGTGTAATAATTTCATTAACTCCTAATAAGCAACCGATCAAAGCGATGATGCCTAAAACTGCCAATTCGGTGTTTTTAATCGCTTTTTTTCCTAAACGATACCCCGCCATTATAATAATAGCAATTACCGCAGGTTTTATTCCGTAAATAAAAGGTTCAACTTTAGGTAACTGCCCATATTCTTGATACAACCAAGCAAAAATTCCTGTAATTGTTACCGCTGGTAGAATAAAACAAAATCCAGCAACGATTAATCCTTTCCAACCAGCTCTTTCATGACCACAATGCATCGTCATTTCTGTTGAATTTGGTCCAGGAATTAAATTAGTAGCACCAATCAAATCTAAAAAATGCTCTTGAGTCATCCATTTACGTTTCTTAACTACTTCATCTTCCATCATGGCAATATGAGCAGCTGGACCACCAAAAGCAATACTTCCTAATTTAAAAAAGAGTTTTGCAATTTCTTTTAATTCGTTTTTTTGAGACATCTTAAGGTTTTGTACGTTGGTTTTTACAGGCAAATTATTTACAAATCTATAAATTTATTACTTAAGATAATTGTAGACTTAATTAGCAGTTTTTACACTTTTTTTACATTTCATTTACATATTTCACATCAAGCTGAAGCTATATTCGTAGAAATATAAAATGTGTTATTATGAGTAAAATTAAAAAAGGTATTTTATTGTTAGCTATATTAGTAACAGTAATTGTTGTAAGCGGTTATACGAAAACAACATCGGTTAATAAGAAAACTGAAAAAGTATCGACATTAGAAAGTGAAGTAAATAAAACAATGAGTTTTTTTGTTACTCACGGACATTGTAGTACGCCATTTGCAGGTATGGTTAATGATTTAAAGGTTGATTATCCTGTGCGATTAGATTCAGGAAATCCTTTAGAGAATATGGTGATTTCTTTTGAAGTAGATCCAAATACATTTAATGTATGTAGAGCTAAAGAATTAACGCCGAGAATTAAAACCCCTGGGCTTTTTATTGGAGAAAATAACGAGAAGATTACATTTAAATCTACCAATGTCTATACGATGGGAGTAGATTGGTATCAGGTAAATGGTAAAATGTCGATTAAAGGAGTGGAAAAAGAAGTAAAATTATTTGTTACAGGAATAAGAAATCCAAATGAACAAGTCGCAAGCTCATTAGTTTTAGACGGACAAGTAAACTTATTTGATTGGGGAATTGATTATGATTTAATAGTTAACGGAAAATCAGACAATGTACCAACCAAATGGTTGTATTTAAATATGAAGATTGAGTTAATTTAAAATATAAAAAGCACTCTTTAAAGAGTGCTTTTTTATTTTTTTCGCTAACTTTTTTAAGGATATGAATTCGTTTTAATAATTTATATCCAACGTTAGCGAAAGATAGTAGAATTTAGGTTAAGAATCAAACTAAAAAAGCAACCTCAAACAAGGTTGCTTTTTATTATAATTAAAAGATTCTAAAACCTATCCTAAGAAAGGGTATTTGTAATCTTGTGGAGTTACAAATGTTTCTTTAATTAAACGAACAGATGTCCAACGTAATAAGTTTTGAGCAGAACCTGCCTTGTCATTTGTTCCAGAAGCTCTTGCTCCTCCAAATGGTTGTTGCCCTACAACTGCACCTGTTGGTTTGTCGTTAATGTAAAAGTTTCCTGCTGCGTTTTCTAAAGCTTTCGAAGCTTTTTCTACGATATATCTATCAGTAGAGAAAATTGCTCCAGTTAATGCATATTCAGTAGATTCATCAACTAATTTTAATGAAGCTTCCCATTCAGCATCTTCATATACGTAAATAGTAATTACTGGTCCGAATAACTCAGTACACATCGTTGCGTATTTTGGAGATTTTGCTAAAATTACTGTAGGCTCGATAAAGTATCCTTTAGATTTATCGTGGTTACCACCAATAATTACTTCAGCGTCAGCATCTGCTTTTGCAGCATCGATATATTTTGAAATTTTATCAAAAGAACCTTCGTGAATAACTGCGTTGATAAAGTTTGAAGGATCTTCTGGAGAACCCATTTTTAATTCACTAGTTTGAGCAACTAAATGACCTTTAACTTCTTCCCAAATTGAAGCAGGAATGTAAGCACGTGAAGCTGCCGAACATTTTTGACCTTGATATTCGAAAGCACCTCTAGTAATTCCTGTAGCAACTTGTAAAGGATTTGCTGAGTTATGCGCCCAGATAAAATCTTTACCACCAGTTTCTCCAACAATTCTTGGGTAAGTTTTGTAGGTTTCGATATTTGTACCAATTTGTTTCCATAAATGTTTGAAAACATGAGTTGATCCTGTAAAATGTAATCCAGAGAAATCTGGAGAAGCTAATATAGTATCGGTAATCATTACAGGGTCACCATAAACAACGTTAATTACACCGTCAGGTAAACCAGCTTCTTTAAATAAATCTACAATTACTTGTGCAGAATATGCTTGATGATCAGATGGTTTCCAAACGACAACATTACCCATTAAAGCTGCTGCTGCTGGTAAGTTTGCAGCAATAGATGTAAAGTTAAATGGAGTAATAGCGTATACAAAACCTTCTAAAGGTCTGTATTCAACTCTATTCCATATTCCTGGAGCAGATTCTGGTTGGTCTTTGAAAATATCAATCATGAATTCTACGTTAAAACGGAAGAAATCAATCATTTCACAAGCAGCATCAATTTCTGCTTGGTGTACGTTTTTAGATTGCGCAATCATTGTTGCAGCATTCATTTTAGCACGGTAAGGACCTGCTAATAATTCAGCAGCTTTTAAAAAGATAGATGCTCTTTCTGTCCAAGAAACAGAAGACCAAGCTTCTCTTGCATCTAAAGCTGTAGAAATTGCAGCATCTACGTGCGATTTATCTGCTGTATGGTATTGCCCAACAACATGTTTGTGGTCGTGTGGAGGAGTAATATTCTTAGTATTTCCTGTTCTAATTTCTTCTCCATTAATGTGCATTGGTACGTCAATATTGCTATTAAACATACTTTTGTACATTGCTAATAATTCTTCTCTTTCTGGTGAACCAGGAGCATATCCTTTAACGGGCTCGTTTACTGCTTTAGGAACATTAAAAAATCCTCTTGCCATTTTATGTGTTGTTTGTGTGTTAAAAAAAATCTTATTAAAAAGTAAAAAACAAAATCAAATACTATTAATTTGCAAAGATTAAGAGGTTTACTTTATTAAACAATCTTAGATTGTTTTGAAGCACAAAGTTAACACTTATTTTTAGTAATAACTAAGCTGTTTTTGCGTCTTAACTTACCAAAAAAGATACTATATGTGCACGGTAACTTATTTACCTTTAAAAAATAATGATTTTATTTTGACTTCTAATAGAGATGAAGATCCGAAAAGAAAAACAATTCCACCAAAAGAATATGATGAAGACGGAATAAAACTTACCTATCCTAAAGATGAATTAGCAGGAGGAACTTGGATTGGTTTGTCTGAAAAAAAGCGATTGATTTGTTTATTAAATGGCGGTTTTACAAAGCATAAAAGAGCTGAGAGCTATCGAATGAGTAGAGGTGTAATAGTTAAAGAACTATTAAAGGTTGATAATCCTGTTAAGGTTATCAATCATTTCGATTTTGATGGAATAGAACCTTTTACAATCGTTTTAGTTGATTGGAAACAGAACTTAAACGCATATGAACTGGTTTGGGATGGAGCACAAAAACATTTTGAAGAGTTAGAAAGTCAACCCAAAATATGGTCGTCATCTACCTTATATGATGAAGAAATGAAACAGTTACGTCGTGGTTGGTTTGCTGATTGGTTAGAAGAATATAAAGATTTTACTCAACAAGATATTCTTGCTTTTCATCAAGATAAAACAAAAGGAAATCCAGAAATTTCATTAAAAATGAAGCGTTCTCGAGTTGAAACAGTGAGTACAACTTCTGTAAAAAAAGAATTAGATGATGTTGAAATGAGTTATATCGATTTACTTTAAAATTAAATTACTGCAAAAGTTATTAAGGCTAATAATATTGAGCTTATTGTAGCGAAAATTAAAAACATAAAATTAATTACAGAAAATTTAATAAATGTTTTAAAATATCCTTGTTTGTAAAATGTTTTCATCGCAATAAAAAGGTATAGTGCAAAGAGTAAAATAAATAGAAATTCTTGTGGGTTTTCTGTAATGAACTCCAGTACAACATATATAGTTAATAATAAAAAGAAAACTGTTTGCGTATGAAAAACAAAGATTAAATGCTCTACATAAGTATATTTTTTTCTGATATAAAATAGTTTGAAAAAGAGAGTGAATATTGGTAGAAATATAAATAAAGATACAGAACCATAAGAAAGAACTTCTTTAATATATTTATCCCATGCACCTTCATCTGTAACAAGAGAGTTTGCAACTTTTGCTCTGTCATATAAAAATCGATTAACAAAGTTTTTTTCAAATTTAAGGCTATCTAAAGCTTCATTGGCTCTTGCGTTTGGTTTTCTTTTTAAGAAAGAAATAAGTTTGTCAATTTTTGAGTCTCCGCCAAATGAAAATTGACCAAATTGATTGTTGGTAGTATCTTTAGCATCTCTTTCTATTTGATTTAAAATTTCTTTTCTTTTAAGGGAGTCAATAGGTATGAAAGGGTTGTTAAGTTGTTTATCTATTGCATTTTTTAACGAGTCAATATTAACATCTTTTTTGTTTATATTTATAACATTCGCATTTTCTTTTGTTGGTTCGTTATTAAATTCTTGAAATTTCTTATAAGAATTTATCCCTCCATAAACTAAAAAGAATATAATCGATGTAGTAATATAGAACCTGAAAGGATTTGAGTATCTGCTTCTTTTACCATCAATATAGTCTTTAGATACTTTTCCGGGTTTAATTAATAAAGGAATTATTGTTCTCCAAAATTTAGCATCCCAAGAAATAAAACCAGCAAAAACTTCACTAATAAAGCTTTTTAAAGTAATTCTTTTTCCTTTGTTAGACTGCCCACAATCTGGACAAAATTTCTCATAACCATTAAAAGGATGTCCGCAGTTTAGACAGTTCATGTCTTTTACTGCAATAGCTTTATTTTTTTTAAACATTAATTTTGGGTAGGCGTTGTGGTTAGTTGAAAAGTTGGTATAGTTACTAAAAATTCTTCTGAAGTTTCAAAGCTAATCATTTTGTAATTACCTTTCATGGCTCCAGTGTTTGAAAGTAAAAAACAATTAGATTTATAATTATATTCTTCCTTAGGTTTTAAAATAGGGGTTTCTCCAACAACACCTTCTCCTTCAATATATTCGGTGTTGTTAAGGGCATCAAAAATAGTCCAATAACGTTCTAAAAGTTGTACAGTATCTTTCGAGTTATTTTCTATTGAAATATAGTAACTAAAAGCATAATACTCTTGATAGCCACGATACACTTTGCCGTTAAAAGTGGTTTTTACTGATATTTTTATGCCTTTAGTTACCTGTTGAAACATAGTATAAATATAAGTTTTTTTTAGAATTTTAATTAATAAGTAAAATAATAACTATCTATTTTGATTAAAATATCCGTTGCCAACTCCAATAACTCTATCGTAAATTTCGCCAAAAGGTTTGTAGTAAACAATTACAGTGTATTCATTTTCAGTTTGATAAAAAGAGCCGCTAATTTCGTTTAAATTGATGTTGTTGTGTTTGTTTAAAGTTACATAATTGTAGTTGTAAAAACCTTGTTTAAATAAAATTGCTGCTTGGTAAACTTTGTCTGTTGAATTATATTTCATTTTATTTTCATCAGACAATTTATAGTTGTTAAAAGCTCCATAAACATATACCTCTTTGTTTTCGTAAGGCTCAAAAGCGTCTAAAGAAAAATGAACTAAAGAATAATCTGCTTCAGTATCAGAATTGTTAGCTTCTACTGTTCTCACAATAAATTGCCCGTTGATGTCTGGGTTGTAGGTGTATATTTTTTCAGCTCTAGGTTCGTCAGTATACAAATAACTATTATAAATATCTTTTCTTTCAGTTTTAGCAATATTTAAGCTAGTATTACGAATGTGTTTACTATCAAAATTTAAAAACTCATTACAGCCCAAAAAATTAGTTTTAAAAGTGTGATTGTAAATTAGCTGTTGAGGTTTTACAAAAGCGGGTTGAATATTGCTAATTTTTGTATTCCAATTATGATTTTGGAATAGAGCGATGTTTATTTCTTGCGTAGGATTATTAATCGTTAATGTTGGATGATTTACTGTAAACTGAACTGTTTGTTTTTGATTGATGAACTTTGTGTCTCTGCTTCTAAAAACGGCAACACCAACACTAGTAATGTCTTCGTAAAAAACACAGCGTCTTGAAAAAACAACTTCATAATCATCATTTAAAACAGAAATTAAATAATTCCCGCTTTTAGTGATGATGGTGTTTTGGTTAGGAATATCAACCGAATAATGAGTGTACGCCTGTAAAGTGTTAAATGAGTTGCTGATGTTTATAATTTCATTTTCATCAAACCCATCAATGTACTGGTTAGAGGTTAAATTACTTTTTTTCCAATCATGCGTCATGTGCTCTACTTTGTAAATATATTCTTTGTTGTCAGCGTCTAAATCATCAAAAGAAAGCTCTAAAACGCCTCCCAATTTTACCATAGCTGCGTATTGATTTACACTATGCTTAGGTCTTAATTGAATCGTTTTTATGTTTTGTGCATTTAATGTACTTGTAAATGCAAATAGTAAGAAGAAGAGTTTTTTTATCATGATAACAAATGTATCAAATTGTGAGCCAAAGAAAAATAATTTATTTAGAATAAATATAAATAAAGAGCTATCGAAAAGATAAAAAACTAAAAACTTACCCAAAATTTTCAAAATCAGTAAATTTGCGTGTTTTTTAAGAAAATCAAATTAATCAGTTCCTATGTCAAAAGACATCCGTATTAAGAAAGGCTTGGACATCAAGCTAGTTGGTGAGGCAGAACAAATCACTACCGAACTTCCATTGGGTAGTATGTTTGCTATTAAGCCAAGCGATTTTCACGGCGTTATTCCTAAAATTTTAGCTAAAGAGGGTAGTGAAGTAAAAGCAGGTGAAGCACTTTTTCATGCAAAAAGTGATGAGCGTATTTTATTTCCAAGTCCAGTTAGCGGAAAGATTACAGAAATCGTTCGTGGAGCAAGAAGAAAAGTATTAGAAATTAAAATCACTGCTACAGCACAGCAGGAATACAAAGATTTTGGTAAAAAAGATGTTGATGCAATGTCTGGTGAAGAAGTGAAGAATCACTTATTCACTTCAGGTTGTTGGCCATTTGTAAAGCAGCGTCCGTACGACGTGGTTGCAAATCCTAATCAAGCACCAAAAGCCATTTTTGTATCAGCCTACGCTAGTGCGCCATTAGCAGCAGATTATGATTATGCCTTAAAAGGTAAAGAAGCTGAATTACAAGCTGCTTTAACAGCGTTAACAAAGTTAACAGAAGGAAAAGTACATGTTTCAGTTGCTAAAAATTCAACATTATCTCCTTTTAAAGAGATGAAAGGTGTTGAATTACATAAAGTGTCAGGACCGCATCCTGTAGGAAATGTAAGTACTCAAATTGCACAAATCGATCCGATTAACAAAGGTGAAGTTGTATGGGTAGTTACTCCTCAAGATTTAGTGGTAATGGGTGAGTTGTTATTAACAGGAAAGTTTAATGCAAAACGTACAATTGCGTTAACAGGTTCTAAATTTAGTAAGCCTCAGTATGTTACTGCAATAGCAGGAGCACAAATGAGCGATGTTACTAAAGGTAATTTAGAAGCTGATAACGAACGTGTAATTAGCGGAAATGTATTAAGCGGTGAGCAAGTTGGAGAAAACGGTTTCTTAGGATACTATGATAACCAAGTTACTGCAATTCCTGAAGGAGATGATTATCAATTATTTGGATGGAATAAGCCAGTTTTTGATAAAGTTTCTACTTCTAGAGCTTTAACATTCTCTTGGTTAAATCCAAAGAAAAAATACGACTTAAATACGAATACAAACGGTGAACACAGAGCATTTGTGGTTACAGGAGCGTATGAAGAAGTATTTCCGTTAGATATCTATCCGATGCAATTATTAAAAGCTTGTATGTATAAAGACCTTGACGAAATGGAAGGGTTAGGAGCTTATGAAATTGCACCAGAAGATTTTGCATTAACAGAATTTATTTGTGTATCTAAACAACCTCACCAGAAGATAATTCGTGAAGGATTAGATTTAATGAGAGAAGAATTAGGATAAGATATGGGCTTAAAACAAAACTTACATAATTTAAAAGAAAAGTATAAAGGAACTAAAATGGCACCGCTATTTAATGGTTTTCATACTTTTTTATACTTGCCAAATGAGACAACTCACGGAGGAACTCATATAAAGGCAGCAGATGATTTAAAACGTACAATGAATATTGTAATCATGGCTTTAGTACCATGTTTATTATTCGGTATGTTTAATGCAGGGTACCAACACTATGCAGCTATTAACGGATTTACTGAAGGAATGTCTTTCTTTAGTGGAGATTTTTGGAACTTAGATAACTTATTAGTCGGAGCAGCAAAAATTTTACCATTAGTAATTGTTTCTTACGTAGTTGGTTTAGCTATCGAATTCGTATTCTGTATTATTAAAGGACACGAGATTGAAGAAGGATATTTAGTAACAGGAATGTTAGTTCCGTTAATTGTACCAATCGATTTACCATTATGGATGTTAGCTGTTGCAGTTGCATTTGGAGTTGTAATTGGTAAAGAAGTATTTGGAGGAACAGGAATGAACATCTTAAATCCTGCTTTAACTATACGTGCATTTTTATTCTTCGCATATCCAACTTGGATGTCGGGAGATAAAGTTTGGGTAGAAGGAGCAAGAGAATTAGCAGGTTCTGCTGATGCAATTTCTGGAGAAACTGTTTTAGGAAGTTTAGCACAAAATGCAGCTCCTAATTTTTCAGTTTCTGATATGTTCTTCGGATTTATTCCAGGTTCTATTGGAGAAACATCAACATTATTAATTTTATTAGGAGGGCTATTCTTAATCTTTACAAAGATTGGAAGCTGGAGAATTATGTTATCTGCAGTAATCGGAGCCTTAGTAATGGGATTCATTTTTAATCAAGTAGTTGATTTAGGATGGATTGGTGAAACAAGCAAGTTTTACGGATTAATGAGCTTAGATTTCTGGAAACATTTATTAGTTGGAGGGTTTGCATTTGGTGCTGTATATATGGCTACTGATCCTGTATCTGCTTCACAAACAAATAAAGGAAAATGGATTTACGGTTTCTTAATCGGATTTATCTCGATTATGATTCGTGTATTCAACCCAGCATATCCAGAAGGAGTAATGTTAGCTATTTTATTAATGAACGTTTTTGCTCCAACAATCGACCATTATGTGGTTCAAGGAAATGTAAAGAGAAGATTAAAACGTGCTAAAGTTAAAACTGCCTAATTATGAGTAAGAGAACAGATAGTAATGGATATACGCTACTTTTTGCCATCGGAATGGTATTAGTAGTAGGAGCCTTGTTAGCTTTTACAGCTTCATCGCTTCGCCCAATGATTGATGCTAATAAACGTATCGAAAAGCAACAAAACATTTTGTATGCAATGGGTGTTAATGAAAATGATGAGAGCAGCGCAATCTTTGTATCGAAAGATAAAGTAGCTGATGAGTTTTCAAAATACATTAAAAAACAATTAGTAATCGAAGGAACTAATGTTTCTGAAGATGCAAAGGCTTATTTAATTGATGTTAAAAAACAACAAACAGCTGCAAAAGCAGGAAACGTAAGAAAATTACCATTATTTGTAGGTGAAAAAGACGGTAAAGCGTTTTATATCGCACCAATTAGAGGTAAAGGTCTTTGGGATGCTATTTGGGGGTACGTTGCAATGGATGAAAACATGGTAGTTCAAGGAGCATTCTTCGATCATAAAGGAGAAACACCAGGATTAGGAGCTAACATTAAGCAACGTTATTTTATGGATGATTTCATCGGAGAAGATTTAATGAGCAACGGTTCTTTTAAAGGAGTTACAGTTTCTAAATCAAATAACGACCCGAAGAACGAAGATAAAAATGATAACGAGGTAGATGCAATTGCAGGAGCAACAATTACTGGAGACGGTGTTGCAGCAATGATTAAATCTGAATTAGGTTTATACGTACCTTACTTTAAAACATTGAAATAATTATGGGACTTTTATCAAAAAAAGACGCAGCATTAATTACTGACCCATTAGCAGATAATAACCCAATTACTATTCAAGTATTAGGTATTTGTTCTGCATTAGCAATTACTGCAGAATTACAAGCATCAATTGTAATGTCTGTATCGGTATTGTTTGTATTAGGAATAGGAAACGTGGTAATTTCTTTAATGAGAAATATTATTCCATCAAAAATTAGAATTATTGTACAGTTAATCGTAGTTGCTGCATTAGTAATTATTGTTGATCAAGTATTAAAAGCATTTGCTTACGAGTTAAGTAAAACACTTTCTGTATTTGTTGGGTTAATTATTACCAACTGTATTATTATGGGACGTTTTGAAGCATTTGCTTTAGGTAACGGACCATGGAGATCATTCTTAGATGGAATTGGAAATGCTTTAGGATACGCTGTTATTTTAATTGCAGTAGGTTTCTTTAGAGAATTGTTAGGTTCAGGTACTTTATTAGGATTTAAAGTATTAGGAGACCCAATTGAAAAAACAGGATTATATGCTTTAGGATATGAGAATAATGGATTCATGTTATTATCACCAATGGCATTAATTGTTGTAGGTATTATTATTTGGGTACAACGTAGTAGAAACAAAGCATTAATTGAAGACTAACCTAGTTAGGGTTCATTAAAAATATAGAAAAATGGAACATTTAGAATTATTTTTCAAGTCGATATTTATAGATAATATGGTATTTGCTACATTCTTAGGAATGTGTTCTTACTTAGCAGTATCTAAAAAAGTATCAACAGCCGTAGGTTTAGGAGCTGCAGTTATCTTTGTATTAGCTGTAACAGTACCTATTAACTGGTTATTAGATCAATATTTATTACAACCAGGAGCATTATCTTGGTTAGGAGCTGAATATGCAGATTACGATTTAAGTTTCTTATCATTCATCATGTTTATTGCAACAATTGCAACCATGGTACAATTGGTAGAAATTATTGTTGAAAAATTTGCACCAGCATTATATAACTCTTTAGGTATTTTCTTACCATTAATTGCAGTAAACTGTGCAATTTTAGGAGGGTCTTTATTTATGCAATCTCGAGAAATTCCAACATTAGGATTATCATTAACGTACGGTATTGGTTCAGGTATTGGATGGTTTTTAGCAATTTTAGCAATTGCTGCAATTCGTGAAAAAATCAGATATTCATCAGTACCGCCAGCATTAAGAGGGTTAGGAATTACTTTTATTATTACTGGTTTAATGGCAATCGGATTTATGAGTTTTGGAGGTATGTTAACAGGAGGTGATGATGAAGCTAAGAAAGAAGAAGCTCCTAAAGCAGTTGTCACTTCGAGCGCAGTCGAGGAGAAGATTGAAGAAAAGAAGGAAGAGGTAAAAGAGGATGCTGAAAAATTAGCAGATAACACTAAAAAAATTACAGAATAATGATGTTTTTAGAAGTAAGTACTGGAGGTACAGTAGCTGTAACTGTAGTAGCATTCTTAGCAATTGTATTAGTTTTAGTAGGATTGTTATTATTTGTAAAACAAAAATTAGCACCATCGGGACCTGTAAAGATTACGATTAACGGTGATAAAACAATTGAAGTTGCTTCAGGAGGTACCTTATTATCTACCTTAGGTAACGAAAAGATTTTCTTACCATCAGCTTGTGGTGGTGGTGGATCTTGTGTACAATGTGAGTGTCACGTAAATTCTGGTGGGGGTGAAGCTTTACCAACAGAAACACCTCACTTTACACGTAAAGAATTACAACATGGTATCCGTTTAGCATGTCAGGTTAAAGTAAAACAAGACATGGATATTTCTATTCCAGAAGAAATTTTTGGAATTAAAAAATGGGAGGCAACTGTAGTACGTAATTATAACGTAGCAACTTTTATTAAAGAGTTTGTAGTTGAGATTCCAGAAGATATGGATTATAAAGCTGGTGGATATATTCAAATTGAAATTCCTGAGTGTGAGATAAAATATGCAGATATGGATATTACAGCTCATCCACAGGATCATCCAGGTGAACCTGATAAATTTGAGGCTGATTGGGATAAGTTTAACCTTAGACCATTAGTAATGAAAAATACTGAAATAGTAGAACGTGCATATTCTATGGCTTCTTATCCTGCAGAAGGAAGAGAAATTATGTTAAATGTTCGTGTGGCTACACCTCCTTTCGACCGTGCTAAAGGCGGATGGATGGATGTAAATCCAGGGGTAGCTTCTTCTTATATTTTCAATCAAAAACCAGGAGATAAAGTAACTATTTCTGGACCTTACGGAGAGTTCTTTATCAACGAGTCTGAAGCAGAAATGTTATATGTAGGTGGAGGAGCAGGTATGGCACCAATGCGTTCACATATTTACCATCTATTTAAAACTTTAAAAACTGGTAGAAAAGTAACTTATTGGTACGGAGGTCGTTCTAAAGCAGAATTATTCTACATTCACTATTTTAGAGCATTAGAAAAAGATTTTCCAAACTTTAAGTTCTACTTAGCATTATCAGAACCAATGGAACAAGATAATTGGAAAGTGAAAGCAGATATTAATGATGAATCTGGAGACGGATTTGTTGGATTTATTCACCAAGTAGTAATAGATCAATATCTATCTAAACATGATAGTCCTGAAGATTTAGAATTATATTTCTGTGGACCACCATTAATGAACAAAGCAGTACAAAAAATGGGTGAAGATTTTGGTCTTGATGACGAAAATATCCGTTTTGATGACTTTGGAGGATAGCCGATACTCGATATTAATTATAAGAAAACCGATGCAAAATTTCGCATCGGTTTTTTTATACAAAAAAAACACTCACTCATAAGATTATTTGTTTAGTTAGGAAACTTTTTTAACTAATTGGTTTTAAAATTTTGTTCTTTCATAGTCACAAATAACGTATAGTAATTAAAAGGGGAAATTATGAACTGTCCAAAATGCCAATCAAAACTATTGAGAAGAAAAAAAAGAACATTATTTCAAAAAATATTTTTTTCTGGAAAAAAGTTTAAATGTTTTTATTGTAAGGTGTTTTTTATAAAATCTATTATTTTAAATAAGTATTATATAGTAGCTAAATAGATCACAATACATTTACTTGTAAATAGAAAGTGTACCTTTGCACAAATTTTGCATAAATGACTACTTTTCAAGATATAGACTTATCTAATCCGTTACGTAATTCGATTCAAGACCTTGGTTTTGTTAATCCAACACCAGTTCAAGAAGAAGCTTTTCCTGTAATTAGATCAGGAAAAGATATGGTGGGTATAGCACAAACAGGTACAGGTAAAACATTTGCTTATATGTTGCCTATACTTCGTGATTTAAAGTTTTCAAAACAACAACATCCTAGAGTACTTATTTTAGTACCAACGCGTGAACTAGTGGTTCAGGTAGTAGATGAAATTGAAAAGTTATCAAAATATATGACACTGCGTACTATTGGTGTGTTTGGAGGTGTAAATTTAAATCGCCATAAGCAAGTAGTAATGCAAGGTGCTGACATTATTGTTGCAACTCCAGGACGTTTATACGATTTAGCTTTAAGTAAAGTTTTAAAGCTAAAATCAATTCAAAAGCTGGTGATTGATGAAGTAGACGTAATGTTAGATTTAGGATTTAGATTTCAATTATTAAATATTTTTGATTTATTGCCTCCTCGTCGTCAAAACATTATGTTTTCAGCGACTATGACACAAGATGTTGAAGCTTTAATTGATGATTTCTTTATTGCTCCTAAAAAAATAGCCATTGCAGTTAGCGGAACACCACTTGATAATATACAACAAGTAGCTTATGATGTTCCTAATTTTTATACAAAAGTCAATTTATTAAACGAGTTGTTATTTGATAAATCAGAATACAGTAAAGTATTAGTTTTTGCACCAAATAAAAGAAATGCAGATAGATTATTTGAATGTATAAAAGAAGAGTTCCCTTCTCAAACTTGTGTAATACATTCTAATAAAACTCAAAACTATCGTTTACGTTCTATCGAACAGTTTAATAAAGGAGAAAAGCGAATTTTAATTGCTACTGATGTTATTGCTCGTGGATTAGATTTAGAAGAAGTTACACATGTAATTAACTTTAATACTCCACATTTTCCAGAAAATTATATGCACAGAATTGGTCGTACAGGTCGTGCAGAGCATGAAGGAAAAACAATTTTATTTACTACCGAAAAAGAACAGGAAGCAAAACAACGAATTGAGGCATTAATGAAATATGAAATTCCTAAACTAGAAATTCCTGAACAAGTAGAAATTTCAAAGCAATTAACTGAGGAGGAACGACCAAAAGAAGAAAGAGAAATTTCTAAAAACAGAACTTCACAAGAATACGTTCCAGGTCCTGCTTTTCATGAAAAAAGTGAAAAGAATAGCAAAGTTAATTTAGGTGGATCTTATCGTAGAGAAATTGCAAAAAAATATAAGAAGCCAAAAACTCGTGGCGATAAAAATTATAACAAACGTAATAAGAAGAAATAATGCAAGCCCTTACCGAACAAGAACTACATAATTTAGGGATGAATATTGTAGGTAAAAAGTTAGAGCAAATGGGATATGAGTTTGTAGCTATTAACAGCGAACTTAAAAAGCACCCTCAATTTGTATTGTTTAAAAAAGGTGAACCTACCATTTTTGTTTTAGTAAAAACAACTAATAATATTCAATTTCCAGAAGAGTATGATGTATTATGGATGGAAACATTTAAATCACATGCTCAAAAACAAAACGCTAAAATTTGGTTTGCAGGAATAGGTATTGCCAATGCAGAAAGTGTTGATTTACCTGTGTTTAAAGATCAGCCATATTACGTAGCCTTCAACGATTTTATTAAAATTTAAGAAATTTTACATTCTTTTATAAATTGATTTGTTAAAATTTAAGTACAAATTACCATTCATACATAATTATGTGTCAAATATACATTTAAGTGTATTTTGCTTTAAAACAAGTAGTTAGGGTTGTATATTTGTAGTGGGGAAATTAATAAATCATATATTATGAAAAAACAATTACAAAAAGGGGATCAAAGTTTTTTAAAATTTTTTTTAGCACAATTAGCAGAGTTTGGTAAAGCAGCTAGTTATGCAATAAGTAGATAATTAAAGAAATTTGAAGAAGAACACTCATTTTAAGATAAAATGAGTGTTTTTTTTATGCTTTAATCTTAAATTTATTGCATGAACGAATTATTAAGTAATATACGTAGCTGTGATATTTGTAAAGAATTTCTTAATCCTAATCCAGTTGTTTTTGCAAATGAATCTTCAAAAATTATAATTATTGGGCAAGCCCCAGGAACAAAAGTTCATAAATCCGGAATACCATGGGATGATGCTAGTGGAAAACAGCTTAAAAGATGGATGGGTGTAACAAACGAACAATTTTATAACACCAATAATTTTGCAATAATTCCTATGGGGTTTTGTTATCCAGGTAAAGGAAAAACAGGAGATTTACCTCCAAGAAAAGAATGTGCACCTCAATGGCATCATCAATTATTAACTAAGATGCAAAATGTTGAATTAGTTATTTTAATAGGAATGTATGCCCAGAATTACTATCTAAAAAACAGCACAAAGAAAACATTAACAGAAACAGTTGATAATTTTCAGGAATATTTACCTAAATATTTTGTGCTACCACACCCTTCACCAAGAAATAGGTTTTGGTTAACAAAGAACCCTTGGTTTGAAAAAGAAGTGCTACCAATTTTTAAAAATAAAATACAAAAGATATTACTTTAAAGGTAACTAAAACATCTAATTAAAAAAGATTGGTTAAGTTGATAAATTCGTACTTTTGTAGCCTATGATAGAAACACGAGAAGCCATATCAGAAAAAGCGGTTTTAATAGGTATTATAACGCAGCATCAAGACGAAAAACAATCTAAAGAGTATTTAGACGAATTAGAATTTTTAACTTTAACAGCTGGTGGTGTACCTGTAAAACGCTTTACTCAAAAATTAGAAAAACCAAACCCAAAAACTTTTTTAGGTACAGGAAAATTAGAAGAAGTAAAAGCATATATTGAGTCTCATAATATCGGAACAGCTATTTTCGATGACGAATTATCGCCAGCACAAATAAGAAATATAGAAAACTTTTTAGATTGTAAAATATTAGATAGAACAAATTTAATTCTCGATATTTTTGCAAGTAGAGCGCAAACAAGTTCTGCAAAAGCGCAGGTAGAATTAGCACAGTATCAATATTTACTTCCTAGGTTAACTAGATTATGGACTCACCTTGATAAACAAAAAGGGGGGATAGGAATGCGTGGTCCTGGAGAAACAGAGATTGAAACTGACCGTCGTATTATTAGAGATAAAATCACATTATTAAAGAAAAAACTAGCTACTATAGATAAGCAAATGGCTGTTCAACGTAAGAATCGGGGTAAAATGGTTCGTGTTGCTTTAGTAGGTTATACAAACGTAGGAAAATCTACTTTAATGAATGTGATAAGCAAAAGTGAAGTTTTTGCAGAAAACAAGCTTTTTGCAACATTAGACACTACTGTTAGAAAAGTAGTGATTAAGAATATTCCTTTTTTAATGACTGATACAGTTGGTTTTATTAGAAAATTACCAACGCAATTGGTAGAGTCTTTTAAATCTACATTAGATGAAGTTCGTGAGGCAGACTTGTTATTACATGTAGTTGATATCTCTCATCCCAATTTCGAAGATCATATAGCATCTGTTAATAAAATTTTAGATGAGATAGACAGCGCGAATAAACCAACAGTAATGGTTTTTAATAAAATAGATGCTTATACTCACGAAACTATTGATGAAGACGATTTAGTAACTGAGAAAACAAAAGCTCATTACACATTAGCAGATTGGAAAAAAACTTGGATGAACGATTTAGAAAAAGAAAGCATTTTTATTTCGGCACTTAATAAAGATAATCTTGAGAATTTTAAAGATAAAACATATGATGAAGTAAGAAAAATTCATACTCAACGTTTTCCATATAGTGATTTTCTATACCAAGAATATTAAGAATTTTTACCTTATAATAATCAAGTTATAATATAAAAGAACTTATTTTTTTTGATATTTAAGTTATTTTATATTACCTTTATAGTAGCTTAAGAATTTTTTTATTATTTCTTAAGTATTAATAATTAATGTTTTAACCATTTTAACCCCCCTGTAAAATGAAAAAAAATACTACTTCTCAGAGTAAGTTACCAATCACCTGTAGTTTTGGTAATAAGCAACAAATTATTTTTTCAGCAATCTTGTTTTAGTAGTTTAACTAATCTAGCATTTATAATTATTGAACAATCTTATTAGAGATTGTAGAAAAAAATTATTTTAATGTTAAGATTAAAAACAACTACAACATATATTATTAAATATATAGTTATGAAAAAAATAAGTTTGATCTTACTTGTTCAATTTTTAGTTCTTCAAGTTTTTTCCCAAGAAAAATGCACTGAAAATGATACTTCTTTGGTTGATTTAAATACGATTGCTAAATGTGAAATTACAGAGTCTAATAAATCTCCTAAGAAAAAAGGAGTAGAAGAGAAAAATATTACTATAATTAGCAAAAGATATTTAAAAAAGCGAGATGTTTTATTGTCAAAAGGAACTAGAGTTTCAAGCACTATAAAAACAAAGAAAATTTCCCATTTAAAGCAAGAAAGATCTTTCTTGGATATAGAAATAATTAAAGTAAAAGAAAAAATGATTTCTTTTAAAACTATAGAAGAAATACCATTATTTTCTTCATGCGTTGATGCATCAATAAATAAAGAAGACTGCTTTAATTATGAAATGCAAAAACATATTATAACTCATTTTAAATATCCAGAAAAAGCCTTAGATAGGGGTATAGAAGGTAATCTGGAAGTTAGTTTTGTTATAGATAAAGAAGGAAATGTTAAAGATATTAAAGTCACTGGAGTAGAGGTTCATAAGATTTTAATAAAAGAAGCAAAAAGAATTGCAGAATTGCTGCCTAAGTTTATTCCTGGAAAAGAAAATGGAATTCCAAAGGATGTTCTTTATAGTTTTCCAATAAATTTTACGATAGATTAAATGTAAGTAATCATCCAAAACCCTAATTTTTAACAGGTTTTTCCCTGTTTTTTACTTTTTTAACATTTTATTATAATAAAAATAGATATTTTTGTAAGCTAATTTAGTTATATTGTTATTAATTGAATTACAGTGTAATAACCCCAGTATTATGAAAAAATTTTTATTATTAATATTAACGTTAGTTTTATCGGTTAATATTTATTCACAACAAGAAGTTTGCGAAACCCCAGGAGAAGAAGAGGATTTAAATAGTATCAGTGTTACTAAATGTACTATTAAAGAATCTAAAACAAAGGAAAATAAAAAAACAAGACAGATTACAGTTAAAGTATCAGCTAAGAGAAGATACCTTAAAAAAAGAGAAGCTTTTAAAAAGAAGGCGGTTTCAGGTGTAAGTGCTATGGGTACCTCAGGTGTAGCTAGTACAGAACAAAAGCCTGCGTTAACTCAATCAATATCTTTGAAAACTAATATTGAAGATATTAAAAACAAATTATCTGCAGAAGAAGTTAGGAAAGCTTCTAAGTTTAGTGAAGTAGATAAAATTCCTTTATTTAATGCTTGTAAAAAAGCTAAGAAAGGAGAGCGAGTAGATTGTTTTAATGAAGAAATGATGAAGCATATTTCTAAACATTTTAGATATCCTAGTGAAGCAGTAAGGCAATCTATCCAAGGAGAAGTCTGGGTACGTTTTATTATTGATAAAAATGGAGATATTAGAAATATTAAAACATTAGGGCCAAAAAACGGACAAATTCTTAATCAAGAAGCTAAAAGAGTTGTTGCACAATTACCTCAATTTTTACCAGCTAAAAAAGAAGGTGGACGTATTTCAGTAAAATACGGATTCCCTATTGCATTTGCCTTAGAGGAATAATCTTATAAACTATTAAATTATAAAGAAGCCTATTCAAATCTAATACTATATTTGAATAGGCTTCTTTATGAAAAAGATAAATTCAAAAAAAAGAATTATAATTAATGTTGTAAAGAGTCTTTCAATTTTTATTTATAAATAAGTGTGTTAGTGCTTTTTTGTGAGAAAAGGTGTTTAAACTGTAATTTCATTACTGCATTTGG
The DNA here is from genome assembly GCA_020631475.1 of Tenacibaculum sp. Classification (GTDB taxonomy): domain Bacteria; phylum Bacteroidota; class Bacteroidia; order Flavobacteriales; family Flavobacteriaceae; genus Polaribacter. Next base: position 21,074 of record JAHDHE010000025.1, read on the forward strand.
ATTAGATAAATAATTTTTAACCCGTTGTGCATTTTAAATTATGCTAATTTTAATATTATTGATATTTCTAT
>JAHDHE010000026.1 GCA_020631475.1 Tenacibaculum sp.
TAAGTACTTTTAATTTTATGTAATAATTCTTTTGTAAACGTTTTTAATTCATCCATTTGTTTTTTTCCAGTTGATTTTCCTATCGACCCAATAAAATATAACAATATCCATACTATTGGTAAAACAACTAACATCACTACAGGTAATAGCGATGTTTTACCTAACGACCAATTACTGTAAGCTATTATTCCGAAAATTAAAAAAGCTGTAGCTACAAAAAAATGTAAAAACATAAAAAAAGTCCATACCTGTGGTTTTGGTCCAAATAAGCCTTTTACAATAGCACTTTCATTTGTTAGTTCCTCAATTTCTATATGCAATTGAGGAGACCAAAAATGTGTTTCATTCTCTGGAACATCAACAACAATATGATTATCAATAATTTTCATTGAGTATTTAGAATCATCTAAACCTAACTTACTAATCTCATTTAACAAAACATCAGATTTTAAATTAAACTCTATTTGAAAACGAGGCTTTAAAAAAATCTGATTGTATAATTGATCGTCCATTTTATAACTTTAATAAAAGCACAATGTAATGAAAATTGCATACTCTTTAAAATTCGCCTAAAGTTCATGCAGTATATCGTATCTTTGCACAAATTTTTGCAAAATGAGTAGTATTGTAGCCATTGTTGGAAGACCAAATGTAGGTAAGTCCACTTTATTTAATCGTTTAGTACAACGTCGTGAAGCTATTGTTGATTCTGTTAGTGGAGTTACAAGAGACAGACATTACGGTAAATCTGAGTGGAATGGAAAAGAATTCTCAGTAATAGATACTGGTGGATATGTTGTTGGTTCTGATGATATTTTTGAAGGAGAAATACGTAAACAAGTTCAGTTAGCTATCGACGAAGCTGATATTATTGTTTTTGTAGTGGATGTAGAGCAAGGAATTACTCCGATGGATGATGCTGTAGCAAAAATATTACGACAAGTTAAAAAGCCGCTTTTCATGGCTGTTAACAAAGTTGATAATGCAATGCGTGATGCAGATGCTGTTGAATTTTACAACTTAGGATTAGGTGATTATTACACGATATCATCAATAAACGGAAGTGGAACAGGTGAATTATTAGACGCTGTAGCAGAAGTTATTCCTGAAGAAGAGGAAGAAGAAGTAAACGAACTACCTCGTTTTGCTGTGGTAGGTCGTCCAAATGCAGGTAAATCTTCATTTATAAATGCTTTAATTGGAGAAGACAGAAACATTGTTACCAATATTGCAGGTACCACTCGTGATTCTATAGATACAAAATACAACCGTTATGGTTTTGAATTTAACTTAGTAGATACGGCAGGGATCAGAAAAAAATCAAAAGTAAAAGAAGATTTAGAATTCTATTCTGTAATGCGTGCAGTTCGTGCAATTGAACACTGTGACATCGCCATTTTAGTTGTTGATGCTACTCGCGATTTTGAAGGTCAGGATGAAAAAATATTCTGGTTAGCTGAAAAAAACAGAAAAGGAATTATTATTCTGGTTAACAAATGGGATTTAGTTGAAAAACAAACCAACACCATGCGTGATTTTGAAGAGCATATTAGAAAGAAGATTGCTCCTTTTACAGATGTGCCAATTGTATTTATTTCTGTATTAACAAAGCAACGTATTTTTAAAGCTATTGAAACTGCTGTTGAAGTTTTTGAAAACAGAAAACGTCGTATCCAAACAAGTAAACTAAACGAAACAATGTTGGAGATAATGGATCACAATCCACCTCCAGCAACTAAAGGTAAGTTTATTAAAATAAAATACTGTATGCAATTACCAACGCATACACCACAGTTTGCATTCTTCGCAAATTTACCTCAATATATTAGAGACCCATATAGACGTTATTTAGAAAACCAATTACGTGAACGATATGATTTTAAAGGTGTGCCAATTAGTATTTATTTTAGACAGAAATAAATTCTATTTTTAACATAGTTTAACTATTTAAAAAGTAGTTTTTTCATTTACTTTGTTGCAAAAAATCAATTTGCTATAAATTATGAAAAAACTACTTTTTGTTTTTACACTATTATTTTTTACTAATATTTCCGCTCAATCTTATCAATTTAAAATTACAGGTAAGATTACATCTAAAAAAGAAAAAACACCTATTGAAGCTGCAACAATTCACTTAGAAAGAATAAAAGATAGTTCGGTTGTTTCTTATACTATTTCTGATGAAAAAGGAAATTTTTCTTTAGCAGGAAAGTCATTTCATAAAGATTTAAAACTATTTATTTCTTATGTAGGAATGGACACTTACACTAAATCTATTCCTTTAAATACTGGTACGGTTTTCAATTTAGGCTCAATTAATCTAAAAGAAGAAAGTAATTTACTTAACGAGGTTGTTATAAAATCTAGAGCTCCAATTACCATTAAAAAAGATACTTTAGAATTTAATGTAAAATCTTTTAAAACAAAAAAAGATGCAAATGTTGAAGATTTACTAAAAAAACTACCAGGAGTAGAAGTTGACGAAGAAGGAAAAATAACAGTAAACGGAAAATCTGTAAATAAGATATTAGTAAACGGGAAACCTTTCTTTGGGAATGATCCGAGTATTACAACTAAAAATTTAACCAAAGACATTATCGAAAAAGTTCAAATTACTGATACAAAATCAAAATCTGAAGCTTTTGCTGGTGAAAAAGGAGATGCAAATAACAAAACTATTAATCTTACAATTAAAAAAGAAAATAATAAAGGTTGGTTTGGAAGAGTTTCTGCTGGAGGCGGTACCGATAAACGTTTTGAAGGTGCAACAATGGTTAATCGATTCGACAACAACCAACGTTTTAGCGTATTAGCTAGTACAAACAACATTAATTCTCCTGGATTTAGTTTTGGAGAAATTCAAAAAATGTTTGGAGGCGGAAACAGTGTTTGGTTTAGTGGTAATGGTGGTTTTAATATTAACGGAAGACGTTTTGGTGGCGGTAGCGGTATTATAAGGTCTAAAACTGCTGGTGCAACATACGCAGATGAGTATGGAAAAGGATTTGATGTAAATGCTAATTATTTTTATTCAGGAAGTAATTCTAACAACGAATCAAAAAACAACAGAGAATATACACTTCCAGATAGAAAATACTTTACAAAATCTACTTCTAAATCAGACGATGAAAACCATAACCATAGCATTGATACAGAGTTTGATATTGAAATAGATTCAACTTTTTTAATAAATATAAAACCGTCTTTTATCCTCAATAAAAGAGAAGGGAATAATAGTAGACAATCGGAGTCATTAGATAGTAATAATACTCTAACCAACAGTTTTCTTAGTAATTCTTATTCAAAATCTGAAGCTAACAATTTTCAAAACACCATAGATATTACAAAAAAAATTGGTAGTAAAGGTGCATTTATTAAAGCATCTATTACAAATCAAATAGATAAATCAGATACAGAAGAAATTAACAAATCTACTATTGAAGTATTTGGTAGTAATGCAAGTGTTGAGGATAGAGATCAAAAAAGCACAATTTCAAATAATTTAAACGGATTAAATACTAAAATAACTTATCGATTTCCTTTAGTTGCTAAAAAATTATTTTTAGATGCTAAATATAATTATCAAAGAGATGAAAGAGAAAACAAAGAGGATACTTACGATTTTAATAACACATCACAACAATATGTAGATTTTAATCAAAATTTAAGTTCAGATTTCACCTATAACGATATTGCTAGAACACCTGCTTTAGAATTAATTTACAAAACTAAAAAATGGCGTTTTAATTTTGAAACAGGATTAGTAAATAGAACTCTAGAAAACAACGACAAACTTCGTCCTAACTTAAGCTTACAAAAAGAATTTAACAACTTAGCTTTAGATGCTGGATTTAGATATCGATTCGACTCAAAAGCATCTATTTATTTAGATTACCGTTTAAACAATAGCGTTCCTAGTATAAATCAAATTCAACCTTTCGAAAACGTTAGTAACCCATCAAATATAATTTCTGGTAACCCAGCATTAAAACCAACACAAAACCATAGAGCTTACATTAACTTTAACAAGTATAATTGGCAAGCTGGCACTGGTATGTATTTTTATATTAGCGGTAGTATGTTTAAAAATCAAATTGTATCAAATACTACAATTAATAATGATTTAATTAGAAACACAACTTATACAAACACTGATGGAGGCTTTGATTTTTGGGGAGGTGGTAGTTATAGCAAAAAAATAAAACTAGATTCGATTACAAGCTTAAAACTAAGAGCAGGTTCGAATGTGAGTATATATAAAAATTTTAATATTTTAAACAACGTTAAAGAAGGTGCTAAAACAACAGCTTTAAGACCAAATGTAAGAATGACTTTAGAGTGGAATAAACTAATCTCTATAGAAACTCGTTATGATATTTCTTTCTCTAAAACAAGATATGATATTAACTTTAAACAAAATCAAGATTTTACAAGTCATACTTTTCGTATAAGAACCAAAACAAACTTCCCTAAAAAACTAGAATATCGAAATGATATAAAATACACCTATAACCCAAATGTTGTAGGGTTTAATAAATCTGCTTGGTTTTGGAATGCTACTTTAGCATATTCTATTTTAAAAGATCAGGGTACAATAAGTTTAAAGGCTTATGATTTACTAAATCAAAATACAAATGCACAAAGAAGAGCTACCGCTAATTATGTTGAAGATTCACAAAGTACCGTGTTACAACAATATTTTATGTTAGGGTTTAGTTGGAAATTTAACAGTTTAGGTAAAAAAGGAAAAATAAGAGATTATAATTTTCACTTTTAACAAAGTACTCAAAGCCATTATTTAAATAATGGCTTTTTTATATCTAAAAAGTTAGTATCAATCTTAAAAAACGACCAATACTCTACAATTTCGTAAATTTGCACTAGCTAAAAACAAGATATGGAAGTTAATAGAATAGAAGAGTTTAAAAATTTTGAGCTGCCCTTACAATTAAACATCAGCTTTCATAAGATATACTTGATGCTTAAAGAATATGCTAATGAAAGTTCTAAAAACCATCCATTTCATGCTTCAGCTAATATTGTACTTAAAGAAGTAGAAAAACATCCTGAATTAATACATGGGTTCTCAGACCTTTCATTACTTAAAAAACATGAAGATTTAATTAACATTCTTTTAGAGGCTTTATTTCCTGAAATCTTAACTTTAAATGAAATTAAAGCTGCCACAGTTCCTTTTACTTTTACTTCTTTTAAATTCACAAAACGTTTCGAAAACATACTCGAAAATGCTGGTGATGATTTTGAATTAAAAGTCCGTAATTTCGAAGATGATCAAAAGTACATCATGGCTTGTACATTTATTTTAGCCAATGTTTACAACTACCCTATCGATTTAAAGCGTCCGTTTTTCTTTGATATTCCTAACAAGACCTTAAATCTTATTAAACACTACCGTGTTGCTTTTAATGGAGATTTTATGGATATTACTCCGACAGAAAATGCACCGAAAATTACAGATGAAGACATAAAAAATCTTTTAGATAACTTCGATAATATTGAGGTTTGGAAAAAGAAATTTCCTAAAGACAGTTATATTTTTAAAGGCTTTGGTATTATGAATCTTTTTGATGTTACTACTGATGAAAATATTTCAGCTATTCAAAATGATTTATTAAGAGGTGACCAAAATTTAAACGAAGACTTACAAAAACATTTAGCTCAATTTTATAACATCAATGATTTAAAAGTTGGATATTCTACTTTCGATCGTAATAGTCATAACTTAGAAGCTTCGATCTCAAAAAAATCTAACAGTTTAATTTTAGCTAAAAATCAAGATATTTCTTGTGCAAATAGTAATTATTTTTGCGAAGGAATTATACAAAAGGTATTTAATGATACACAACCTGTAGCAATTTCAAATGTAGAAAAATACGGAATTGACTCAAACTTTAATCTTTTTTACAAAAAATTAAAATTAGAAAATATTGGTAGCATTATTTTGTTACCTATTACTGTTAGTAATAATAGTGATTTAGCTATTTTAGAAATTGCCTCTCCAAGGCCTTATGAACTAAACTCTATAAATTTAAATAAACTTAAAGATTTAAAACCTGTATTTGAAGCTGCGGCCAAAAGAGCATCAGAAGAACACATTAACGCTTTAGAAGCCACAATTCAAGAACATTACACATCTATTCATCCAACTGTTAAATGGCGTTTCTATGAAGCTGCCGGACAATATCAAAAAGATTTATTAAAGAAAAAAGAAAATATTAAAATTGATAATATTGTTTTTAATGATGTGTACCCTCTTTATGGCCAATCAGATATTAAAGGTTCTTCTATCGCAAGAAACAACGCTATTAAACAAGATTTAACAACACAATTAACCTTAGCTATTTCTGTTTTAAAAGAAGCATGTAAATCAGAAAAACTACCTATTTACAACGAGTTAATGTTTAGAGTAAATGAGTACCTAAAAGATGTTGTAAACGGATTAAAAGCTGGGGATGAAATTGGAATTTTAGATTTCTTAAAACGCGATATTTACCCTGTTTTTAATCATATAAAAGAGGTTAACACGCATTTAAATTCTTTAGTAAACACTTATATAACTCGTTTAGATGATAATTTACAAGTTGTTTATGAAAAAAGAAAAGATTACGAGCACAGTGTAACCTTGTTAAATGATAGGTTAGCAAAGTTTATTGATAAGAAACAAGAAGATGCACAAAAAATGTTTCCACATTATTTTGAGCGATATAAAACTGATGGTGTAGAGTATAATATGTATATCGGGCAGTCTTTAACCAAAAACAAAAAGTTCGATAAATTATATTTATACAACTTACGTTTATGGCAATTACAGGTAATGTATGAAATGGAGAATCTTGCCAACACTACTCGTAAAGAAATGGAACACGATTTACAAGTAGCATCATTAATTTTAGTACACAGCAATCCGTTAGGTATTAATTTTAGAATGGATGAAAAACAATTTGATGTAGATGGTGCTTATAATATTCGTTACGAAATCATTAAAAAAAGAATTGATAAAGCACACATAAAAAACACCAACGAACGATTAACTGTTCCTGGTAAAATTGCTATTGTTTACTCTCAAGAAAAAGATGCTAAAGAATATTTAAAATATATTAAATATCTACAATCTAAGAATCAACTTGGAAAAATTGAAAAAATAGAATTAGAAGATTTACAAGGTGTTTCTGGTTTAAGAGCAATAAGGGTAGAAGTTATCTATCAAAAAGATTATTCTACTAAAAAAACGATTACTATTGATGAACTAATGCAAGAATTTAAGGCGTAACTTCCTGAATTCTAAATGCAATTGCAAAAGCAATAACACTAACAACGATACCAATCATAAAAACGGTATAAGTTGTTCGTAACAGCTTGTATTTTCTATTTAAAACTAAGCCTAAAAAGTATAAATCTTTAGTTAAGGAACCATAAAGATAATCGCGATCTTTCATCATTTCTCCCATTGCCCACTCAAAATCTGGTAATTTCATTTTATGAAAATTCCCAAAAAATAAAAGATTCACTTTTTTATTAGCAACATCTTCTTTTGTAAATTCTCCTTGTGTAACATTTGGTCTGGTAGCCATTACAGATAACACTATTGATGTTACTGTAAATAAAATAAAAATAAGCGACGGAATAACTAAATAATGATTTGATGGATTATCTAACTTTGGTATTAAAGTAGATAGTGTCATCGAAATAATAATTGCATTTACAGATAGTAAAATATTTGCTTTCGTATCTGCAATATCACTTAATGTAATATGGTTTCTTAACGCAACACGAAACATCGTTTCGATACCTCTTTCTGGCAATTCTACTTTATTCTTTTTAAAATCAAGTTCCGCTTTTTTTTGTTTAATTTTTTGAGCTTCTTGTGCTATCTTTTTTTGCTCTTTTAATAATTGCGCTAAGTTTTTACTTTCTGTTTTACTCCAATTTTTAGCAGCAAACTCTGTATAAAAACGATGATTGGTTAAAAATTTAATATTCTCTTTATTCCATTTTGCATCAGAAACTACGTGTTTTTTTGTAAGCTCCCACTCTTTTCTTAATAAAGAAGTATAATCGCTAAAATTTTTACTTCCTAAATGAGCACAATCAGCATCTCTAATAATTTTTTCTAAATCAGATGAAGGCTTAACTCCTATCTTAGTGACTAAGATTAAATTTGAAACTTGTTCAATAATATTTTTAGGAACTTCTTTGTTTTTTAAAAAAACCTCAGCAACCTTTACACTTTCTTCTTCATGATTCTCAATTGACTTTGCATAACCTGTATCATGAAACCAAGCTGCTAAAATTAATACTTGAGCGTCCTTTACATTTATTTGCATACCCTGTATCAATTCCTTAGTTTTTTCAACCACTCTTTGTGTATGAAAAACATTATGATACACAAACGAAGAATCTAATTCTTCATTTAAAAAGTTGATAACAAAGTTTTCGGCTTCAATTAATAAATTCTCCATCAAAAAAGGTTTTTGCTAAATTAAAAATAATATTTAACTCTTATTAAATGTAAGGTGGACGAGAATAGTACGACTACCTTACTGTTAAATGCTTAACGATATAGTACAATGTCAATCCCCTAAATGATGTTGTACTATATTTTTTGTCTAAAATTTTCATATTTTTAATAATAATTAAAAGAAAGGATTTTAATATGATTACATGGAAAAATATTATTCATTATACTGTAAACGGAAACCCAACTCCGAATAAAAGAGTTGAAAAAACAGATTCAGAATGGCAACAAATATTAACTCCAGAACAATTTAGAATTACACGTTTAAAAGGAACCGAACGTCCTTTTTCTGGAGAGTTATGTTCTGCTTACGACGAAGGAAAATATAATTGCGTTTGCTGTAATACTCCTTTATTCGATTCAACCATTAAATTTAACTCAAGCTCTGGGTGGCCTAGTTTTACGCAACCTATTAAAGAAAACGCAATTCAATATCATAAAGATATTACTCACGGAATGGTACGCGTAGAGGTTTTATGTAACACTTGTGATGCACATTTAGGACACGTATTTCCTGACGGTCCAGAGCCAAGTGGATTACGCTACTGTATCAATTCAGAATCAATGCAATTAAATAAAATTTAATCCGTCATTGCGAATGAAATGAAGTAATCTGCTAATTAAGAGATTACTTCGTCATTCTTCCTCGTAATGACGTAAAACAAAACATAAATGAACAAAAATATACAAACAGCCACTTTAGGTGGCGGATGTTTTTGGTGTACAGAAGCTGTTTTTCAAGAAGTAAAAGGAGTAATAAAAGTAGTTTCTGGGTATTCTGGTGGTAATGTTCCTGGTCACCCAACTTATCGTGAGGTATGTTCTGGGTTAACTGGACACGCAGAAGTAATTCAAATCACTTTTAATACTGATGTTATTTCTTACAAAGATATTTTAGTCATTTTTATGACAACTCACGACCCTACAACTTTAAATCGTCAAGGAGCAGATCGAGGTTCAGAATATCGCTCTGTAATTTTTTATCATAATGAAGTTCAGAAAGAAATTTCTGAAATAGTTTTAAAAGAAGTTTCATCATACTATGAAAATCCAATAGTTACTGAAATAAGTTCTTATACTATTTTTTATGAAGCAGAAAAAGAACATCAAGATTATTATAGAAGAAATCAAGAACAAGGTTATTGTAGTTTTGTAATTACACCAAAGTTGGCAACTTTAAGAAAACTACATGCTGATAAACTTAAGTGAAAATGATTAAATTATATGGAGCCGAAAGGTGTCATAAAACTCAATATTATAAAACTTTTTTTGAAACGCGTAATCTAGATTACGCGTTTTTTGATGTTGAACAAAACCTACTTTTCGCTAAAGAATTAAGAAATCTGTACGAAAACAAAAAACTTAATTTCCCAACAATTACAATTAACAGTAAAAAGTTAAGAAATCCGACAGATAAAGAATTGAACAAATTATTATAAAAACTTATACTACTATCTTTGTAAGATGAACCTAAACATACAAGACACTTTTAATAAAGAATTACCAGCTGATAAAACTATAGAAAATTCTCGCAGACAAGTACTAGATGCTTGTTTTTCTTTTGTTGAACCTAAAAAAACAACAAATCCAAAGTTAATTCATGCTTCTAAAGAAATGATAGAGGCAATTGGTTTAACCGAAGAAAATGCTACATCAGAAGATTTTTTAAAGGTTTTTACAGGAAATAAAATTTTAGAAAACACACATCCGTATGCGATGTGTTATGGCGGACATCAGTTCGGAAATTGGGCAGGACAATTGGGAGACGGAAGAGCAATTAATTTAACCGAAGTTGTACACAAAAACCAACGTTGGGCAATTCAATTAAAAGGATCAGGCGAAACTCCATATTCTAGAACTGCCGATGGTTTAGCGGTTTTGCGCTCATCAATTAGAGAGTATTTATGTAGCGAAGCCATGTTTCATCTAGGTGTTCCAACTACAAGAGCTTTATCTTTAAGTTTATCTGGTGATGATGTTTTACGTGATGTGATGTATAACGGAAATCCTGCTTACGAAAAAGGAGCAATCGTTTCTCGTTTAGCTCCAAGTTTTATCCGTTTCGGGAATTTTGAAATTCTTGCTGCAAGAAAACAACACCTCATCTTAAAACAATTAGCTGATTATACGATTAAACATTTTTATCCTGAGATAACATCTGAAGGAAAACAAAAATATCTTGACTTTTTAGTAGAAGTTAGAAATAAAACAATCGACATGATTGTACATTGGCAACGTGTTGGTTTTGTTCATGGAGTTATGAATACCGATAACATGTCTATTCTTGGATTAACGATAGATTATGGTCCTTATGGTTGGTTAGAAGGTTACGATTTTGGTTGGACACCTAATACAACCGATGCGCAACATAAAAGGTATCGCTACGGAAATCAATCTCAAATTGGTTTATGGAATTTATTTAAACTAGCAAATGCTTTATATCCTTTAATTGAAGAAGTTAAACCCTTACAAAATATTTTAGATGAGTATTCTGATATTTATAATGAGAAATATCAAGAAATGATGAAATCTAAAATTGGTTTATTTACTGATGATGAAAACGACAAAGAATTAATTGGTCGATTAGAAGAAACTTTACAATTATCAGAAACTGATATGACCATTTTCTTTAGAAATCTATCTAATATTTCAATTGAAGATTCGTTTAATAATACTTTCGAAAAAATTAAAGGTTCTTTTTATGCAATTGATGAAATCAAAGGTGATATAAAAAATCATTGGAAAGATTGGTTCAATAGATATTTTAAAAGACTACAACAAGAAAACTTTTCTGATAAAAAAAGAAAAGAAAAAATGGATTTAATAAATCCTAAATATGTACTGCGAAATTATATGGCACAATTAGCCATTGACGATGCTAATAAAGGCGATTATAAATTAATTGACACATTATATCAATTACTAAAAAAACCATATTCGGAGCAACCAGAATATGAAAAATGGTTTGCAAAACGACCAGATTGGGCGCGTCATAAGGTAGGCTGCTCTATGCTTTCTTGTAGTTCTTAAAAAATTGTACATTTAGAAGTAGAAATTACACCTAACTAAATGACCTACGAATTCAAAGAAATAATTCAGCAAGTAATTTTAAATCAACAAAACGGAATACAAAACGTATTAGCCACTGTTGTTGATTTAGATGGTTCTTCATACAGAAAACCCGGAGTACGAATGTTACTGTCTTCTAATGATAAAATGATAGGTGCAATAAGTGGTGGATGTGTAGAAAAAGAAGTACAACGTAGAGCACAATCGGTTTTTAGAGATCAAAAACCTAAAATAATTACTTACGACGGTCGCTACAGATTAGGTTGCGAAGGAATACTTTATATTTTATTAGAACCTATTGCAATTTCTTCTGAATTTATTAATGCTTTTTCTAATACTTTATCTAAAAGAGAACACTTTACAATAGAATCTTATTATCAAAAAGAAGATGAATGTTTTGGTGATTTTGGTTCAACTATTCAATTTAAAAATGAATCATTTTCTTTTTCTAAAAACTTTAATGGTAAAGAAGAGAAACAAACTTTAATTTTCAAACAAGTATTACAACCATTATTTCGTTTGTTAATTATTGGCGGCGAACACGATGCTGTTAAATTATGTAAGCAAACAACTCAATTAGGTTGGCAAGTAGATGTGATAACTTCTGTAAAAGACCCTAAGGAATTATCTGATTTTCCAGAAGCTACATCGGTTACTGCGCAAACACCTGAAACTATTAATTTAAAAGATATACATACAAATACTGCAGTAGTTATTATGAATCATAATTTTACTTATGATTTACGTTGGATTATTAAATTGCAAGAACAAAACCCTATTTATATTGGCATTTTAGGTGCAGCAAAACGACGCGAAAAACTATTAAACGAGTTGTTTGATTTTGCCCCTGAGGTTACTGATGATTTCTTAGAAAAAATTCACACTCCAGCAGGATTAAATATTGGTGCTGAAACTCCTGAAGAAATCGCCTTATCAATTTTAGCTGAAATATTATCGGTAGTTCGAAATAAAGAAGTGTTTTCTTTAAAAAAAATTACTGGTAAAATTCATAACTAAATGTCATTGCGAATGAAATGAAGCAATCTTTAAATTGAACAACAGATTACTTCGTCATCCTTCCTCGTAATAACAAATAATAAAAAGTAAATGCAAAAAACCGCCATCCTTATATTAGCCGCAGGAATTTCATCAAGAATGGGTAAACCTAAACAAATACTTCCTTTTAAAAACACAACATTGTTAGGTTGGAGTCTAGAGCAAGCTAAAAAATCAAAAGCTAATAACGTTTTTTGTGTGTTAGGAGCAAATGCGAAAATCATTGAAAAAGACATTTCTATTTATAATATTGAAACTATTTTTAATCCAAATTTTAACAACGGATTAAGTTCAAGCATTGTTGCAGGGATTGATTATCTAAAATCTACAGACCTTGATACTGTTTTAATTATGTTGGCAGATCAACCAAATATAAACTCAGATTATTTAAATAAGTTAATTAAAACGTCTGAAGAGAATCCTTCTAAAATAATTGCTTCAAATTATATTGATAAAATAGGAGTTCCAGCAGTTTTTCCTAAAGAATATTTTCAACAATTGTTAAACTTAAAAGCAGATAAAGGTGCTAAAGATTTTCTGAATAATCATCAATCAAAAACAATTAAATTAAAGCCTTTTAACCTTATAGATATCGATACCATAGAAGATTATAAAAAACTTATGTTAGGCGAATAAGAGAACATCGATTTGAAGAATATAAAGTATTTTTACAATCTAATTAATCTACTTATGAATTTTAAGTCATTTTTATATTTTATCGCGATTATTTTAATAACCAGTTGCGCTTCATATAAAGCTAATTATGCTGACAAAAAAGCTCCTAAAACAATTACAACTACTAAAGAATTAGCACACTCTTTTTATTTAATTGGAGATGCGGGTAATGCCAAAAAAGAACAAACAACTCCGTCTTTAACCTATTTTAAAAAAGAGTTAACTAAGGCTGATAAAAACTCAACAGCATTATTTTTAGGAGATAATATTTATCCTTATGGAATGCCTAAAAAAGAAAGTAGCGAAAGAGCCTTGGCAGAACATCGTTTACAAACTCAAATTGATGCTGTAAATAGTTTTAACGGTAAACCAATTTTTATTCCTGGAAATCACGATTGGTACAACGGAATAAAAGGTTTAAAACGTCAAGAAAAAATGGTTGAAAAAGCTTTAGGGAAGAATTCTTTTTTACCAGAAAATGGTTGCGGACTTAAAAAAGTAGAAATTAATAACGACCTAACCTTAATTATAATTGATAGTCGTTGGTTTATTGCAAATTGGGATAAACACCCAACAATTAATGAAAATTGTGATATAAAAACACGCGAACGTTTTATTGATGAAGTTTGGAGCTTATTTAAAAAAAATAGATATAAAAATGTAGTCGTTGCAATGCATCATCCAATGTATTCTAACGGACCACATGGAGGTAGCTACTCTATTAAAGACCACATGAAACCTTTGCCTATTTTAGGAACTTTAAAAAACGGATTGCGTACGCATGTAGGTATACAAACAGATATTTTTAATGAAAATTATACTGATTTTGTAAACAGACTACAAACTATTTCAAGAGATTATCAGAAAAATATAGTTTTTGTTTCTGGTCACGAACATAACTTACAGTACATAGAACAAGACGGATTTAAACAGGTAATTAGTGGTTCTGGATCAAAACAATCGGCTGCTTTAGCTGGTTATGGCGCACAATTTACATACGGAAATCATGGGTATACAAAATTAAATTATTACAAAGATGGTTCTGCTATTATCGAATATTATGCTGCTAATACTAAAGATAAAAACAAGTTATTGTTTAGTAAAGAAATTGTAGCTCCTAAAGAAATAAAAAAACAAGATAATTTTAATGAATACAATGCGCATAAAAAATTTATAAATGCTTCAATTTATAATTCTAAAGATACCGATGTTAGCGGATTTCATAAATTTTTATGGGGAGATTTGCATAGAGAAAAATATGGTAAACAAATTAAAGTTCCAGTTTTAGAATTAGAAAATGTTTTTGGTGGATTAAAACCTATTCAACGAGGTGGTGGAAACCAAACAAACTCATTACGTTTAGAAAATCCTGATGGTAAACAATATGTTTTACGTTCTATGGTAAAAGATGGAAGTAGAATTATGGGTGGCATTTTAAAAGGTACTATTTTAATTGATGTGGTTCAAGATATTTTTACCATGTCGCATCCTTATGCTGCTTTTATAATTCCTGATATGGCAGATGCTGCAAATGTTTACCACACCAATCCTAAGTTATTTTATATGCCTAAACAACCAGCTTTAGGACAATACAATGCTGTTTTTGGTAGTGGATTGTACTTATTAGAAGAACGTCCTGCTGGTAATAGAGAAGATGTAAATAGCTTTGGTAATTCTAAAAAGATAATTAACACTTTTGATGTCTTAGAAAAAATAAGAAAGAACGGAAAACATACTGTCGATCAAAAATGGGCTGTTCGTTCTCGTTTATTTGATATGGTTATTGGAGATTGGGATCGTCATGAAGATCAATGGCGTTGGGCATCTTTTAAAACAAATGAAGATAAAACGATCTATCGTCCTATTCCTCGTGATAGAGATCAACCGTTTTCTAAATTTGATGGAATTATGATTCCGTTATTTAAACAGTTTGCTCCACTAGTAAAAAACATGCAAACTTTTGATCATGATATTAAAAACATGAAATGGTTTAATAATTATCCTCGTTTCTTTGATGCTGAATTTTTAAATGAATTGACTTTACAAGATTGGTTACAACAAGCAGATTTTATTCAGAAAAACTTAACAGATGAAGTCATCGAAAAATCAATCAAACAATTACCAAAAGTAATTTACGATATTGATGGAGAAGAAACTATTGCTAAAATAAAATCGAGAAGAAATAAATTAAAAGAAATTGTTCGTAGATATTACAAGAAATTTGCTAAAATAATTTACGTTGTTGGTACCGACAAAAAAGATAAATTCATCGTTAAAAGATTAAATAATAACGAAACTAACATTTCAGTTTTTAGAAAAGAGAATGAAATTTACAATCGTACTTTTAAAACAGATGAAACCAATGAAGTACAGTTATATGGTTTAAATGGAGATGATGAATTTATTGTAGAAGGTGATGTTGACAATAGTATTTTAATTCGTTTAATTGGTGGACGAGATCATGATGTATATACAGACAATTCATCTGTTACTGGTTGGTCTAAGAAAACCAAAATTTATGATTATAAATCAAAAAAGAACACCCTAAAATCGAGTAAAGAAACTGCAGATAAACGTTCGGACAGTTACTTTAAAAACACCTACAATCATCGTGATATAGAAAACAATACAACTCTTGTTTTTCCTAGTTTTGGTAGCAATCCTGATGACGGTTTCTTCTTTGGAGCATCTTTAACTTACACACAACAGGGTTTTAAAAAACGTCCTTTTGCAAATCAACATCAAATTGCTGCAAATTATTATACTGCAACAAGTGGATTCGACATTGAATACAACGGTGAATTTACAGAATTTATTGGCGATTGGAGTTTGCAATTAAAAGCAAAAGCTACAAGCGATAATTATTCAATCAACTTCTTTGGTTTAGGAAATGAAACTTCTTTTCTAATACCAACTGATAATGCTGCTGATGATTTAGATTTTTACCGAGTTAAAAGAAGTGAATTAAGTTTTACACCTTCATTATTAAAAAGATTAAGAGGCGGTAGCATACTTAAATTATCTACATCTATAGAAGGAATTAAAGTACAAAATACTCCAAACAGAAACATTACAAACTACAACTTAACACCAACTAATGTTTTTAAAACAAACTATTTTTTAGGAGGTGAAATAAACTTTATACATAATAGAACAGACAACTTAAGTTTCCCTACCAAAGGAATGAACTTTGAGACTTCGATAGGTGCTAAAACAAAATCTGATGATTTTGACAGACGTTTCGGTTATCTTAAAAGTTCAATAGCTGTTTATCAAAATTTAGTTCAAAATAGGTCGTTAGTTTTTGCATCAGAAGTTGGTACACATATAAATTTCGGAAATCGCTTTGAGTTTTATCAAGCAGCTACATTAGGAGGTGATAAAAGTTTAAGAGGATTTAACAGAGAACGTTTTTCTGGTACCGAAAGTTTTTATCATAGTAACGATTTACGTTTGCGTTTAGCTGATTTTAAAACTGCTGTTCTACCTATAAAAATGGGAATAACAACTGGATTTGATTATGGTCGAGTTTGGAGTCCTTTTTCTCCTAATTCAAAAAAATGGCATACAAGCTACGGTGGTTCACTTTGGTTTAGCGGAGCTGATATGTTTACTATGAATATTTCTTACTTTAAAGGAAATTCAGACGAAAATAGGCTTTCTTTTAATTTAGGTTTTGCCTTTTAATTTATTATTTATGACACAACAAATTATATTAATTTCTGCAGCTACATTAGGAATGCTAGCTGTAATATTTGGGGCTTTTGGCGCTCACGCTTTAAAGAAAATTTTAAACAACGAT
The DNA here is from genome assembly GCA_020631475.1 of Tenacibaculum sp. GTDB lineage: Bacteria > Bacteroidota > Bacteroidia > Flavobacteriales > Flavobacteriaceae > Polaribacter. Next base: position 17,139 of record JAHDHE010000026.1, read on the forward strand.
CAACTAAAAAGTTTTGAAACTGGTGTAAAGTATCAAATGTATCACGCTATTATATTACTTTTTATTGGTAGCCATTTTAAAACCCAAAATCAAGTAATGAGCTGGTGTTTTATTATAGGCATTATTTTATTTTCTTTTAGCATTTACGGACTAGTATTATCTGATGCTAAAGGCAAAAAAATGAAGTTTTTAGGCCCTATAACTCCACTAGGTGGATTATTATTAGTTATTGGATGGGCAAAGTTATTGTTCGAGTTTTTATAATTTTTTTTTAACGAAAATTCATACAAATTACCTCCTTGTAAATGCGCTTTTTCATCGGTAATATAAAGTGTATTATTATCTTTAAAAACGACTCCTTCTTTCTGTGAAATATGATTGAATGGATATTCTTTTACAGCTCCACTAAAAAAATTATCCCCTTTAAAATCCGTAAAAATTAATATTGATTGATGATTTAATAAAGCTACTTTTTTACCGCTTGGTGAAATTGCAGCTGCAGTTATCCAACAGTGTAAATCGTCACACAATTTGTATTCTGATATATACTCAGCAACATAATTGCCTTTTTTTGTAGGTATTTTATATAATGAAGTTTTTCCGTAATTCCCCTTTACCCTACTTTTGGTAAAAATGTATAAGAATCCGTTTTTATAAAACATGCTTTCTGCATCATAAAAACGATCTTTCTTTTTAGGTGGAAATTTTTGTTGAGAAGGGTAATAAAATTTGATTTTTTCAACCTCAACTTTATCTTTGGTTAATAAATCTTCATACTTAATTTTAAGTATTTTTAAATCTTTTCGTTTGTTGTTATTATTCCCAAAATCTCCAATATATAAGTTTCCTTTTTCATCAGAAGTTATATCTTCCCAATCTTTATTTTTTGCATTTGCAAAAACTTTTCTAACAATATTTCCGCTTAAATCAACACCATAAATAACAGGTTTATTTCCACCGTCATTAAGCATCCATAATAAATCAGAATTGTTTGTTTTTTCTATTCCAGATGCTTCTTTTAATTCATCTGGTAAACTAGCTAATAACTTTAGTTGCCCAAAATTTTGACAGCTAATTATTAATAAGAAAGAAAAAAGAATACATATTTTTTTCATAATTGACTTACCAACTTCCTCCAGCTCCACCACCACTAAATCCGCCGCCGCCAAAACCACCACCGAAGCCGCCGCTACCAAAGCCTCCAGACGACCCTCCGAAACCACCACCAAAGCCTCCGCTTCCGAATCCTCCTCGACCTGCGTTACTTAAAATAATAGTTTCTAAAATATCTCTAGAATCTGTTCTTCTATAATTCTTTCTACCGCCACCACGGTTACCTCTATTTCCTCTTGAAATTAAAATAAAGAATATGATTATTATAATAATAAAAATGATAAAACTCGGATCAAAACCTTTCGAAGTTTTTTTTCTAGAGCCTTTATATGTACCGTTTAAAACTTTAAAAATCGCATTAGTTCCCTGATCTAATCCTGCGTAATAATCACCTTCTTTAAACCTTGGAATAATATTATTTCTTGTAATTTCTCCAACAATTCCTGCAGTTAATTTATGCTCTACACCATAACCAGGAGAAATCCATATTTTTCTATCATTTTTTGCTAAAAGCACAAAGACACCATTATCTTCTTTTGCTTGCCCTACACCCCATTTATGAGCCCATCTTGGGGTTAATATTCCAATACTTTCTCCGTTAGTAGAATCGATAATTGCTACTACAATTTGCGTAGATGTTGTGTCAGAGTATTTAATTAATTTATTTTCTAAAGTTGATTTTTCTCCTCCAGAAAGCAAATTAATATAATCGTAAACACTTGTTTCTTTTTTTGGCTTATCAGGAATTTTATATCCTTGAGAAAATGTTAACTGAACACAAAATAACCCGACTATAAAAAATAAAATGTGCGTGTGTATATTCAATCTCATCCTATCCTTTAGATATTTCATTAGATAATTCATCCTCATCATTAATGCTCCATGGAAAATGAGACTTTAATTCTTCTCCTGCTTTTAAAACCCCTTCGATAATTCCTTGCTTAAAATTACCCTCTTTAAAATGAGTTTGCATGGTATTTTTTGTCGAATCCCAAAAATCTTTAGGTACAACATTATTTATACCATCATCGCCATAAATAACAAATTTATGATCAACTACAGCTACGTAGATTAAAACAGCATTTTGTTGTTTGGTATTAAACATTTTTAACAGGTGAAACACTTCTAATGCGCGTTTAAAAGCATCTTTATTTGCAGATGATTCTATGTGCACTCTAATTTCACCAGAAGTGTTTCGCTCTGCTTTTCTAATAGCAGCAACGATTTCCTGTTCTTCTTTTACTGAAAGAAAATCTTCTACTTTAAACATTTTTATTTTTTCTTTCCAAAATCGAAATTAACATCTGGAGCTTTTTCTGATCCTTCTTCCGCTTGAAAATATGGCTTACCTTCAAAACCAAACCATCCAGCAAGAATTGAATTAGGAAATACCTTTACATGATTATTATATGGTTTTATTGCCTCATTAAAACGAGTTCTTGCAGTAAGTATTTGATTTTCTGTACTTGCTAACTCATCTTGTAATTTTAAAAAGTTTTGATTTGTTTTTAAATCTGGATAACGTTCAACTGTTACCAATAAGCTTTTTAAAGCTCCGCTTAAACCACCTTGAACTTTATTAAACTGAGCTAATTGCTCTGATGTAACTTTAGAAGGATCTATGTTTATTGATGTTGCTTTGGCTCTTGCATTAATAACCTCGGTAAGAGTAGATTTTTCAAAATCTGCTGCTCCTTGTACAGTTTTTACCAAATTACCTATTAAATCACTTCTTCTTTGATATGCAGTTTCAACATTACCCCAAGCTTCTAAAATACTTTCGTTTAATTTTACTGCTGTGTTATTAAAGTTAACTCCCCATTTAAATAATGAGAATACAATTACTCCTACTACCACTAAAGGTATTAACCATTTTTTCATAATTTTTGATTTTCGTTTTATAATTGATTTTTGATTTTTTTTAATTC
>JAHDHE010000027.1 GCA_020631475.1 Tenacibaculum sp.
TAAAGTTTGAAGAGTTTGAAATGCTTCAAAATCAAGTAATCTATGTTTCTGCAACACCAGCTGATTATGAATTACAAAAAACAGAAGGTGTTTTTGTAGAACAAGTAATTCGTCCGACAGGATTATTAGATCCTATTATAGATGTTCGTCCAAGTTTAAATCAGATTGATGATTTAATTGAAGAGATTCAAATTAGAGTTGAAAAAGATGAACGTACTTTAGTTACTACGCTAACCAAACGAATGGCAGAAGAATTAGCAAAATACCTAACTCGAATTCAAGTTCGTTGTCGTTATATACATTCTGATGTTGACACTTTAGAGCGTGTGCAAATAATGCAAGATTTACGTAAAGGGCTCTTCGATGTATTAATTGGAGTAAACTTACTTCGTGAAGGTTTAGACTTACCTGAAGTTTCTTTAGTAGCAATTTTAGATGCTGATAAAGAAGGTTTTTTACGTAGTCACCGATCTATAACGCAAACTGTAGGTAGAGCTGCGAGAAATGTAAACGGACTCGCAATTTTATATGCTGATAAAATTACAAATAGCATGCAACGTACAATTGATGAAACAGATCGCAGACGTGAAAAGCAAATAAATTATAATACAGTTAACGGAATTACTCCGAAACAAATAAATAAGAAACTTGATAATACCCTATCTAAAGATACTATTACTTCATATCACTACGATAATGCTACCCAAAAAGCAGCTGAACAAGATTTAGAATATTTACCCAAAGAAGAAATAGAAAAACGAATTCGTATCAAACGCAAACAAATGGAAGAAGCTTCCAAAGCTTTAGACTTTATGGTTGCTGCGCAGTTACGTGATGAAATTAAAGTTTTGAAGGAGCATTTGTAAATAATTTGGTTTGTCTCTTAACCTTATTTCTAATATCTTTCGCTAACGTTGAATATAAATCATTAAAACGAATTCAGATTCTCAAACGAGTTAGATATAATTTAACCTAATATAAACTATAAAAATGAAAAGAACAATTTTAACTTTCATTTTTGCTTTAGCAACAATGAATTTTTGTAATGCTCAAAAAATTAAAATGGAAAAAGTATTTGGTGGATACAAATACTCTCAAAATGGAAATCAAATGACTATGAAGGATTTAGTTAAAACGATGAAACCTAATAAACAAGCGTTTGACTTAATTAAAAAAGCACAATCGAATAATACAATTGCTTCAATTATTGGATTTGCAGGTGGTGGACTAATTGGTTGGCCAATTGGAACCGCTATTGGTGGTGGAGATGCAAACTGGACATTAGCAGGAATTGGAGCTGGACTTGTGGCAATTGGAATTCCGATTTCCTCAAATGCAAATAAAAAAGCAAAACAAGCTATTGAGTTATATAATTCATCGTTGGATTCGACATCTTTTTATAAATTTAAACCTGAATTTAAAGTAATAGCAAACGGAAACGGAATTGGACTTTCAATGAATTTTTAAAAAACCACCTAACAAACCATATACAAACACATTAAAAAAACTAAACCTTGAAAAAACTATTTATTTTATTACTTTTTATTCAGGTTTCAATACAAGCTCAGAATATTTTATTTGTAGGTAATAGTTTAACCTATTCTAATAATATGCCTGAAATATTAGAATATATTGGTAAACAAAATGGATTGACTATTAAAACGAAAAGCTTGTGTTTTCCTAATTATGCTATTATAGATCATTTAGATAGTGGATTGTTTCAAAAATTACTCTTAAAAGAAAAGTTCGATTTTGTAATTATTCAACAAGGTCCTTCTTCGCAAAACGAAGGAAAAAGAATGTTAATTGAAGATGGAGAAAAAATAAATTCTATTTGTAAAAAATATAATACTAAGCTTGGTTATTTTATGGTATGGCCTTCAATAAAATATTATTTTACTTTTAATAAAGTTATTAAAAATTATGAATTAGCTGCTAAAAAAAATAACGCTCTTTTATTTCCTGTAGGTAAAATATGGCAAGAGTATCATCAAAATAAAAAGTTAGAAAATTTATATAGTATAGATAATTTTCATCCTTCGAAAGCTGGTAGTTTTTTGGCTGCTTTAACTATTTTTAATCAATTAATGCCAACAAAAAACCTTCAACAATTATCATTTAATGATTATAAAAAATGGATAACTGATGAAGATTCTTTTCTTAAAATGATTCAGTTAATTTCTGATAAATAACTTAAACGATATCTTTTATCAAGTTATATTTAATTTCGTTGTAATTAGAAATTATTTTTTGTGCTAAACTATAATCCTGTGCCTTAGAATGTTCGCTTTTATAAGCAATACAGTAAATTTCACCATCGTATGCGGCTTTAATTCCGTTAGTAGAATCTTCAATTACAATACATTCGTTTTTATCAAATCCAGCAATTTCTGCTGCTTTAATAAAAATTTCGGGATGCGGTTTTGATGCTTTTAAATCTGCACCACTAATTTTACCTTTAAAATATTTATTTAAATCAAACTTTGTAAAAACATTATTTATTGTAACCATAGATGCTGATGATGCCAATACTAAAGTTACTCCGTTATTATAATAATCCTTAATTAAATCTAAAACTCCGTCTAATAAATGCAAATCGTTAGTTTCAGCAAAAAAGAGCTCTTTAAAAAAAGCTCTTTTGTAAGCTACTAATTCTGTAGCTGCTAACGATAGGTTAAATCGGTTTACTAAATCTTTACAGATTTCTATAGTTGATTGCCCGGTGTAAGCATTATATAATTCTTGCGATACTGTTATACCTACTTTTTTAAACATTAAAAAATAGGCTTGTTTGTGTAGTGGTTCGGTGTCTACAATTACACCATCCATATCAAATAAAACTGCTTTTAAAGCCATTGTTGTTAGTTTGTGTTGTAGCTGTAAAAATAACCATTTGATATTGGATAGTAATTATTTTTTTTCACATTGCTTTAAAACTTGTGCAGCTCTATCAAACATAAATTTTGGGTAAAATTTTTCTGATACTTTTTCTTTCTTCGCTAACTCAATTGCTCTTTTTACATCTTTACAAAATGGTGCTATAGGTTGCCCAAAAAAACGAGCTGCTCCCATATCTGCTTCTGCTTTACTCATTACAACTCTTGGATTTTCTGGAGCTAATTTAAATGCTTTTGCATACAAACCATTATTTTTCATAGACATCGTCATTCCATATTTTTGACCATCAAAAGCCATATAAGCCGTGTTTAATAATGCTTGAGTTATTAAAATTTCTGGATTATCCTCAGATAATGATTTAGCAGTATCTAAAAAACCTTGGGCCTTGTTTAATTTAGAAGTTAATTTTGCTTCGTCTTTTATTCCGAAACTCCCTATAATTTCAATAGTTGCTACGTAATACGGAGGTAACCATTTGTCTTTTTCTGCATTAGAAATTCTTTCAAATAATTGACTTGCTTCTGTATTTTTATTCATTTTCCATAACTCAAAACCCTTTATCATTCCTTTTTCATATTGACTTTGAGCAGATATTGTTACTGCAAATATTAATGCGATTAATGTAATTACTTTTTTCATTTTAGTTTATTTTATATTGATTGATATTGTTATATTTTTATTTACGTTAAATTTTGCGTCTTCATATTTTGGTGGTCCCATAAAAGCTTTTGCATCGTTAGACATTCCTGTTGGCTCTTTAGGAATTCCGAAAAAATTAGTGTCCATTTTTTTATTTTCATTTACATCATGAAAAGCAGAAACGGCATAAATTCCTGTTGAAATATCTTTTAACGTTAACGTCGCTTTTTTATCAACTACTTTCGCGATAAAACCTTTTAATGACTTCTTTAAAAAATCATCAGATTTATTATAAAGAGCTATATATAAATTGCCTTTATCAGATTTCATTCCTTTAAAATTTATAGTTACCGTGTGCTTTTCTTGTGAAAATGAAGCTAGTATTCCAGTTAAAAAAAAAGCCGTTATTAAAATGATTCGTTGCATAATTTTTAGTTTTATTGATGATTCAAATATCTAAGTTTTGCTCAGTCTTAAAGAATAAACAAAACCGAACTGTTGATTTTTATTACTGAATTGTAATTCTTATAAATTATTTAATTGATTATCTTTTTTATTGTCACTAATTGTCCAAAAGAAACCTACAAAAAAGAACCTATCTGCATTTGGTATAATCGCTTGCCTATCGAAAGTTCCATTTATATTTGGAGTATTCTTGTAATTATACCCAAATACGTTTTGAGTTCCCAACACATTATTTACCGAGAAATAGAGTATTTTTTGTTGACTGATTAAATACGCCCAATTAAGACTTACCGAATTGTAGTTTTTAGTTTTATCGTTTAAGAAACCAGATTTATTCGGATTGGTATAATTTCTACCGGAAGCAAAGTTGTAGCTAAAACCAACTTGACTTTTCCAATCTGCAATCCAATGTTTTGCGACTACCGATAAATTGTGTGTAGATGCAAAATTTGGTGTAGCTGTTGTTGGGTAATTTTTATAGTCGCGCTCGGTATCTAAATAAGAATAGGAAATCCAATAATCGGTGTTCTTAATATTCTTATTGTCTCTCCAAAAAACATCAATTCCTTTTGCAAAACCCTTTCCTAAATTTGAATAGTTTGATGTTGGTAAAGCTAATTGTGTATCATACTTTACTAAATCTTGATACTTTTTATAATATCCTTCTACTCTAAAAATCTGCTTATTTTTTACTATTTGATAATTAGCAATAAAATGCGATGTGTTTTCTGCTGAAAAATTAGTATTAAATTTTAAATAATCATTTTTAGGGGTTTGATAAAATCGACCATAAGCTAATGAAAATTGTGAGTTTTTGCCCAATTTATAAGCCAATGAAGCTCTTGGAGAAATGGTAAACTCTTTTAATAATTCAGAATATTCACCACGTACACCAACTTTAGAAGCTAATTTTTTAGAAAAAAAAATATCTGCTTCAGCATATGTACCTAAAATATTATTATCGAAACCGTAATTAAAATTACCATTTGTAGCTCCGTTATAATCTTCTTTAAAATCTGTAATAAAATATTCTGCTCCAAAATTTAATTTAAATCGATTAGAAAATCGTTTTTTCATCGCTACTTTAAAATGTGCTGAATTTTCATCATCAATAACCTTATCATTCAAAATTTTAATATTAGAATGATCGTTGGTAAAACTTAGTCCTGTTGCTATTTTCCAACCATCACCAAAACTATTTTTATATGAAGTATTAAAATATAAGTTTCTATTTGTTAACCCAAAACGGAATCCATCTGTATAATTTATATCTTCTTGAATCATATCAAAATCGGTATAACTAAACGCTCCGTACACTTTTAATAAAGATTCGTTTTTAAATTTAAAACGATAAACCGCTTCTCCACTTAAAGCTTGCACTGGTTTGTCCCATGTATTTCTATCAGGAAAAGCAGATTGGTAAGGAGCTAAATTGATATAGGATGCATTTACACTTAACGAATTCTTACCAAAAACTTGCGTATTACCAACACCTAAACCAACAGTCATAAAAGATAAATCTGTTTTTTCTTCAAGTGCCTCATCCGTAGTATTTAATAGTAAAACACTCGACAAAGCTTGTCCGTATTCTGCTGAATACCCTCCTGTAGAAAATGTAATTCCTTTAAATAAGAAAGGAGAAAAACGCCCACGAGTCGGAATATTTCTTGCCGAAGGTGCATAAGGGGTAAATACACGAATTCCATCTACAAATATTTGTGTTTCTTCTGCATCTCCTCCACGCACAAATAAGCGTCCGTCTTCATCGACAGTTGAAGTTCCTGGTAATGTTTGTAAAGCTCCAACAAAATCGCCCAAGGCACTTGCAGTAGTAACAACATCTAAAGGTTTTAAAGCGGTTACTTTGGCATTATCTCCAGCCTCAAAAGTTCCTGCGTTAATAGTTACCGCATCTAAAGTATTTACATCTTCTCGTAATTTAATCTTTAAATCTTTTAGTAAAGAAACATCAGCAGTCTTAGTGAAGTTTTCAAACGAAATAAAAGACACGATTAATGTTTGTGATCCTTTTTCAGAGGTTTTAAAAGAAAATATCCCTTTTTCATTAGAAGAACTCCCATCATAAGTTCCATCTAAATATACATTTGCACCTAAAATAGGATTTCCTTTTTTATCAGTTATAGTTCCTGAAATAGTTGTTTGCGCTATTAAGTATCCTTTAAAAAACAGACATAAAATAAATAATAATTGTTTCATAGTATTGTTATTTGATAGTACAAAATTGCTCTCTTTTTAAAACTTAACACAAAAAGATACACCCAACTGTATAAAATTAATGATGAACTGTTTTTATAAAACTAACTAAGCTCTTTTTAACTTTACAATTCTTACTAAACTAAGCTTGTTAACTATTTAAATTTGTATTTTTACATAGTATAAAAATGCACAATGGCACACGATTTAAGCGATTATAGAAAATCATACGAAAAACAAGAATTATTAAAAAGTAATTGTCCTGAAAATCCTATCGAACTTTTTAGGGATTGGTTTTTTGCTGCAGATGAATCTGAATTGGTAGATGAAGCAAATGCAATGACAATTGCATCAATTGGTCTTGATGGTTTTCCGAAAAGCAGAGTTGTTTTACTTAAAAAATATACTTGGGAAGGTTTTATTTTTTATACTAATTATAATTCTGAAAAAGGAAAAGCTATTCTTAACAATAATAATATATGTTTATCTTTTTTTTGGGCTGGTTTAGAGCAACAGATAATTATAAAAGGTAAAGCTGAAAAATTACCAGAAAACTTATCGGATGGTTATTTTGAATCTAGACCAGATGGAAGTAAATTAGGTGCTTGGGCATCAAACCAAAGTGAAGTTGTTGCTTCAAGAGAAGAACTTGATAATCAACTAAAAACTTTCGAAAAAAAGTTTAAAGATAAAGAAATTACTCGTCCACAGCATTGGGGTGGTTTTATTGTAAAACCTGTATCAATTGAGTTTTGGCAAGGGCGCCCAAATAGAATGCACGATCGTATTAGATATACTTTACAAGAAGATTTTTCTTGGAAAATTGACCGATTAGCTCCTTAATTTTTATATTTACATAGCTATAAAAACAAAATGAAAACACTTTATATCGTTCGTCACGCAAAATCATCATGGAAATATGATAGCGTTGAAGATATTGACAGACCTTTAAAAGAGCGTGGAATTAACGACGCTCATTTATTATCTAAATATTTAGCTAAAGAAATTAAAAAACCAGATGTTTTTATTTCTAGTAGTGCAAACAGAGCCTTACATACTGCAGTTATTTTTTGTGAAAACTTTAGTTATCCTTTATCTAACCTGCAAATAAAACGACAGTTATATAGTTTTAGCGACGGTTACTTAGTTAAAACAGTAAAAGCTTTAGATGATAGTTTTGATAGTGCTATTATTTTTAGTCACGATCATGGTATTAATAGTTTTGTAAATAAATTTGGTAGCAAACCTATAGCTCATGTAAGTACTTGCGGAGTTATTGGTATTCAGTTTAAAGATAAACATTGGAAAAACATTAAAAAAGGAGTTACTACTTTAGTAGAGTTCCCAAAAAATCATAGATAAATCTATATATTTTGAAAATTAAAAAATATGGCGCTATAGATATAGGATCTAATGCTGTACGATTATTAGTAGCCAACGTTATAGAAGAAAAAAATAAAGAACCTCAATTTAAAAAATCATCTTTGGTTCGTGTTCCTATTCGTTTAGGAGCAGATGCTTTTGTTAGCGGTACAATTTCTGAAGAAAATATTAACAGAATGATTGACGCTATTGAAGCTTTTAAATTAATTATGAAAGTTCATGGGGTTGAAAAATATAAAGCCTGTGCAACCTCAGCTATGAGAGAAGCCGAAAACGGAATTGACGTTGCAAATACAATTTTAAAAAAGACCGATATTGATATTGATATTATTGATGGTAAAAAAGAAGCCGCTATTATATCTTCAACAGACTTAAATCAATTAATAGAATCTGACTCGACCTATTTATATGTTGATGTAGGTGGTGGTAGTACTGAATTCACTTTATTTTCGAAAGGAAGAATTATCAATTCTAAATCTTTTAAAATTGGTACTGTACGTTTAATTAATAATAAAAAATCAGACAATAAAATTATCTTTAAAAAAGTGCAAGAGTGGATTCAAGAAAATACTCAAAATTATAAACGCATTTCTTTAATTGGTTCTGGAGGTAATATTAACAAGCTTTTTAAAATGTCTGGTAGAGATATTGGTAAACCTATTTCTTATATTTATTTAAATGCCCAATATCAGTTCTTAAAAAAGATGAGCTACAAAGAGCGAATTTCTGAATTAAGTTTAAATCCAGATAGAGCGGATGTTATTGTTCCTGCAACAAAAATTTATCTTTCTGCTATGAAATGGAGTGGTGCTAGAAAAATATTTGTTCCTAAAATAGGGTTGTCTGACGGGATAATTAAAAGCTTATATCTCAATAAATTATAACAACCACATAGCCTTTTAAAATTTATTTTTTCTTATTAAAGATGATAATAAATCTAAATTAAAAAACAGGTTTTACAACAGTATGTTTTTTATCAAAGCTCAATACTTAATTAAAATATGTGACTATTAAAAAATTACTGTGTCATATAATTGATTTAAATTTACACTTAGTGTATTGTTTATCAAAAAATCAAAAAAAAGAAAAGACCTCGCATTAGTGAGGTCTTTCATTTATAAACTATTCTCTCTTTAGTTTAATCGTATTTGTTTTTAGTTGTTTTTGCAACCAACCTCTTAGTTCTTTTTCATTTTTAACAATTACTGAATCTTTTATTTTAGCATTCCATTTTATAGATACTTCTGTAATAGTATCTACTTTTATAAAGTCACTAGAAAATAATACTTTTGCTAAGCTCATTGATTTAATATCGTTAAATCGAATTTTAGCTTCTGTACTAATTTTACTAAATGGAATCGAGTTTTTATCTCTATTTAAAGCATCTTTTTCTATTCGCTGATTTAACGAAGTAATTGTTTCTTTTAATCCTTCAATTTCTTTATGCAAACCTTTTATTACATTGTCTTTTTCATCTAAATCAGCAATAGCTCTATCATAAGCATCTACTACCCTATCTACACTTCGTGCTTTATTTTCATTAACTATTAATTCGTAAGAATCAATTCTTGGATACGATTTTAATTCATTTCTTAAAAATGTTTCTGTAGCATCAGATACATCTCCATTAAAAAACAGATTAATCTTTTTAGTATCGGTATGAATTTTTTGTCGCTGTAACCATAAATCTTTATTAGACTCTACTTCATCCTTTAAAAACTTTGCATAACTCGCTTTAACCACACTTTCTTGATATACTCCTATAAATATATATATTGCCGGAATCATTACTAAAACTGCTACAAAAGAAGCTAATTGAGCAATTCTTTTTCTTTTTACAGAATTCACATATCTTATCATAGTGAATCCTAATAGCTTTAATACTAAAAAGGTTGCTAAAGCAATAAAAATAGTATTTATAGTAAACAAATACATGGCTCCTAAAAAGTAATCGAAATTACCTATTGCTAAACCGTATCCTGCTGTACATAAAGGCGGCATTAATGCTGTTGCAATAGCTACTCCAAAAATTACTGAAGCAATCGTTCCTTTTTTTGTTCTTGCTATAATTAATGCTAAACCACCAAAAAAAGCAATTAATACATCTCTAATATCTGGTCTTACCCTACCTAAAAGCTCAGAAGTTTCTTCTTTTAATGGAAACAAAAAGAAAAATAAAAACGCCGTTAATAAACTTAATACAATCATTGTTGCTAAGTTTATCATTGATTTTTTAAGTGTATCTATATCATTAATTGCAATAGACATTCCTATACCTAAAATTGGCCCCATTAAAGGTGATATTAACATGGCACCGATTACAACTGCGGTAGAATTTGCGTTTAACCCTATTGATGCTACAAATATTGAGCAAATTAAAATCCAAGCAGTAGCTCCTTTAAAAGGGATATCGTTTTTTATTGCTTCGATAGTAGCTTCTTGATCTGTATCATGACGAAAATCTAACAATTCTTTTAAAAATATTACTGAACTTTGCCACAACCCTTTTGCATCTTCTTGTACTGCTTGTTTAGACTGCTCTACTTTTTCTTCTTGATTATTTTCTTCCATATTTTTTTTGACTTTTTGTTAGCGGAAAGATACAAAATTCCTTAATTATTCTATTAAAATAGAAAGCTCTAAGAAAAATCTTAGAGCTTTCTATTTTAATGAATTTATTTTTATTGTTTAATTATGAAACCTTTTTTATAACAATCTTAAAAATCTACAATTACACCAATTCTTGGTAAAACTCTACCTGAACTACTTTCAACTTCTTCTAAAAGATATCTTGAATTATCATTCGGGTCAGAAACTCTTCCGTTTTCATCTTCTATTGGTAATAAAAATGCACGTTGCTTAGAGCTACTAGCATATATATTTTGAATATCTAAATATAAATTAATTGCTGCCTTTTTTAAAAACCAAGTTTTATCTACTCTAACATCTAATTGCGTGTAAGTAGCTAATCGCTCTCCGTTTAAATTAGCATAATCTAAAATTCCACTATTAGAAATATCATAATTAGATTTTAGTGATGAAGCATCTTTATCGTAAGGTGTGAAAGGTCTACCACCTACTAATCTAAATTTAGATCCAACTTCCCAGTTCTTTTTTAACTTTTTACCTGCTGTTATTGTAATAAGATGCCTATTATCCCAAGTAGATGGAATATAATTTCCTAATGCATTTTTAAATTCACTTCTTACAAAAGTATAAGATGCGATTCCATATAATCCGTTATATGATTTTTTCTGAGCTAATAACTCAAAACCATAAGTTCTACCTTTTGAGTTAGATACAACTTCTTCATTACCAACCACACCAAAATCGGCTCCTAAATTTGCTAAACTTATTTGGTTTCTTACAGAAAATGGATAGTCTCTATATGTTTTATAAAACCCCTCAAAAGTAACTTTAGAACCTGCATTGGGCTTAAAAGACAATCCGCTTACAAAGTGATTTGATTGTATATATTTCAATCCTTTTTTATTTACAAATTCACCCGCATTATTTTTAAATCCTAAAACAGTATATGATGGTAATTGATAATAACGTCCTACAGAAGAATTAAAAGATAATTTATCATTTAACTTATAACTTAAAGATAAACGAGGAGAAAATTGATTTAATAAATTTTTCATTTCATTATTATAATCAATTCCATCAAGTCTAAAACCAAAAGAAACTCCTAATTTATTATTAAGATATTCTTTTGAAATTTGACCAAATAACCCGTATTTAAAGAAATCAATTTCTGAATTAAATTCATCTTCAAAAACTCCTTGGGCATTGGCTACTTTACGATATGTATTATTTAAATAAGATGCTTTTTCGATATTAGTTCCTAAATTAAACTTATAACCATTGGCTGTGTTAAAATTACTTTCATATCTAAACTTTGTTTCTATTTCTTTAGAGTTATAATCTAACAACAAATTTGGCGAAACCTCTTTGTTCATAAAATACTTTACAGCCTTATTTTTAAGCTCATTTCTACTTAAAACAAATAAATGAGTAACATCGTCGCCAAAATACTTATAACTTGCTCCTATAGTATAATTCCACTGGCTATTTACAGGAACTGTATTTAATATTACTTTATTTCTTTTAATCGTTTCGGCATCGGTTTCTCCGTCATTTACAGACTCATTCAATTCGAAATTATCTATTGCTCCTAAACCAATAATTGACAATTCGCTGTTTTTTGATAATTGTGATTTTACATTCAATTGAAAATCATTGTATGTCGGTAAGAACGGCAACTTAATTAATTTGAATAATAATTGAAGATACGACTGACGTGCAGAAAACATGAATGTAGTATTCTTTCCTAAAGGACCATCTAAAGTTACACCAGCATCTGAAGTTCCTAAAGTTGCTCTTGTATTTAAAGCTGTTGGATTACCTCTCTTTTGTGTAAATTCTATTACAGAACTCAACGTATTTCCTCTATTTGCAGGAAAAGCGCTCGAATAAAAATCAACCTTACGAATTAAATCGGCATTCATTATTCCTACAGGACCTCCTGTAGCTCCTTGTGTTTGAAAGTGATTGATAATTGGCACTTCTATACCATCCAAATAAAATTTATTTTCTGATGTTGCTCCACCACGGATAATAATATCATTTCTAAATCCTGGGTTTGATGCTACACCAGGAAACGATTGAATAACTTTTAAAACATCTCTATTTCCTCCAGGATTTCTTTCAATTTCTGCAACTCCTAAAGATTGTAATGATAAAGGGCTTTCTATCGATTCTTTAAATAAACTTGCTTTTACTTCTACTTCATCTAAGTTAGTTGCATTTTCTTGCAACTCTACAGTTACAAAAGGAGCATTATCCTTTGTTACCAAATATTCGTCTGAAATTAACGTTTCATAACCAACAAAAGAAACTTGAAGTTTATTGTAACCTAAAGGAATGTTGGATATAGAAAATTTTCCGTTTTCATCTGAAGCAACACCAATAGAGGTTCCGTAAACTAACACATTTACATAAGGTATGCTCTCTCTTGTTTTTGCATCGATTATTTTACCAGATATACTTCCTTGATTTTGACCAACTAAACCAAATACCTGCATTAAAAGAATCAATAAAACTATCTTTTTCATCAATAAAAGTTTTTTTTATTTACACAAAAATACAATTTGTTCAACCAAATAAACAAAAAGATAAACAATTTATTTTTAACACCAAAAAAACCTCAATCTTAACGATTGAGGTTTCGTGGGGAGAGCAGGATTCGAACCTGCGAAGTCGTAAGACAACGGAGTTACAGTCCGTCCCATTTGGCCGCTCTGGAATCTCCCCAAAGCTTAAAAAAGCTTCTCTAACTTGAGAAGCTTTCAAAACTAGTGACCGGGCTGGGGCTCGAACCCAGGACCCTCTCCTTAAAAGGGAGATGCTCTACCAACTGAGCTACCCGGTCATTGTTTTTTTGCGTTAGCGGGTGCAAATATAGAAGCTATTTTCGTTTCCACAAACTTTTTTTTCAATTAATTTTCAAAAAAATAAAGCTATTTTTCTACGCACTAATACCCAACAACTTACCTAAACATCATTTAAGTAAGCTTGTCTAACTTTTTTAAATAAATTTGATGAATACACGAAATTCACCACAGATTCATTATCTGTTTTAAATATTTCTTTACTGTTTCCTTCCCAAGCTTTAACTCCTTTATTTAAAAAAACAATCTTATCTCCAATTTCCATCACCGAATTCATATCGTGTGTATTAATTACTGTTGTAATTTTATACTCGTCTGTTATTTCTTGAATTAAATTATCTATTACAATAGACGTTTGCGGGTCTAAACCTGAGTTTGGCTCATCACAAAACAAATATTTAGGATTCATAACTATTGCACGTGCAATTGCTACTCGTTTTTGCATTCCTCCTGACAATTCTGCTGGAAATTTTTTATTTGAATTTTCTAGGTTTACTCTTTTTAAAACAAAGTTTACCCTATCTAACATTTCATCAATAGGTTGTTTGGTAAACATTTTTAAAGGAAACATTACGTTTTCTTCAACCGTTAAAGAATCAAATAATGCGCTTCCTTGAAAAACCATTCCTAATTCTTGACGAAAATGTCTTTTATCTTCAATAGACATTTCTGTATTAACTCTTCCATCATATACAATTGATCCTTTTTCAGGAATGTGTAAACCTATTAAAGATTTTAAGAATACTGTTTTTCCTGAACCACTTTGTCCGATAATTAAGCTTGTTTCACCTGGTTTAAAAGAAGTCGTAATTCCTTTTAAAATCTCAACTCCATTAAATCCTTTATGTAATTTTTTTACTTCTATCATTAGGTTAATAACATTTGAGTTAAGAAATAATTAGCTATAACAATCACAACAATTGTCCAAACAACTGATTGTGTACTTGCTTTACCAACTTCTAATGAACCACCTTTAACGTAATATCCGTGATACGATGGTACTGTTGCTATTAAAAAAGCAAAAACTAAGGTTTTTATAATTGCATAGGTTAATAAGAATGGATTAAACTCCATTTGTACACCTGTTATAAAATCTATTCCTGAAAATAATCCTGAAAGTACTCCTGCTACCCAACCTCCAAAAATTCCTAAAAACATTCCAAGAACAATTAAAAACGGATAGAAAAAAACTGTTGCTATTATTTTAGGTAACACTAAGTAATTTAAAGAATTAATCCCCATTACTTCTAACGCATCAATTTGCTCGGTAACACGCATTGTGCCAATACTTGAAGTAATGTAAGAACCTACTTTGCCTGCCAAAATAATAGAACAAAATGTAGGTGCAAATTCTAATATAATTGATCGTTTTGCTGCAAAACCTATTAATGATTTAGGTATAAATGGACTCTCTAAATTTAAAGCTGTTTGTAATGCTATTACTCCTCCTATAAAAAAAGAAATAAAAGCAATAATACCCAATGATTTCAACCCTAATTCGTCAATTTCTCTAAACAAAGCTTCACGAAAAACACGCGCTCTTTGTGGTTTTGTAAAAACCTGTTTTAACATGACAAAATACTTACCTACATGCTCAATGTAATTCATTAAACTACTATATTTTTCTTTTTGCTAATGTATTAAAAAACCATTAACTCTTCACTTTATTTATCCGTTTTAGTATGCATTTACTTACCTTTGATTTTGTAATTTTTAAAACTTAAGATGAAAAAAATAGCATTTTTAGCTGTTATTATTTGTTTAACTAGCTGTATTACTAATAAAAAAAGAAAAAACGAAAAACCTAAACTAGTTGTTGGGGTTGTTATTGATCAAATGCGCTATGATTACTTAACTAGGTTTGCTACCAAATATGGCGACAATGGTTTTAAACGTTTATTAAATGATGGATTTTCTTTAGAGAATGCTCATTATAATTATATTCCTACTTATACTGCTGTTGGTCATACATCGATATATACAGGAACTACACCAACAAATCACGGAATTATTAGTAATCATTGGTACGATAAATATTTAAAAAAATCTATTTATTGTGTAGATGATAGTAATTATAAAACTATTGGAAACGACGGTGATGGAGGAAAAAAATCTCCATACAGAATGCTTGCTACAACAGTTACAGATCAATTACGATTAGCACAAAACATGAATGGTAAAACCATTGGAATTGCTATTAAAGATCGATCTGCAATTTTACCAGCTGGTCATACAGCCAATGCTGCCTATTGGTTTGATGGAGGCTCTAAAGGACAATGGATTTCATCTTCATATTACATGGATAAACTTCCTAAATGGGTGCAAGAATTTAATAAAAATGGTAAAGCTGATGAATATTTAAGTACTCCATGGGAAACCTTATATGATATTAAAACTTACACAGAAAGTATTTCTGATGATAATAATTTTGAACAAACTTTTGAGGGACAAGAAAAACCTGTTTTCCCTCACAATATTCCTGCTTTAAGAAGTAAAAACAATAATTACAGTATTTTAAAAGCAATACCAGCAGGAAATACATTTACTGCTGATTTTGCGAAAGCTGCTATCATCAACGAAAAATTAGGAAAAGGAAAATTTACCGATTTTTTAGCCGTTAGTTTTTCTTCTACAGATTATGTAGGTCATCAATTTGGAGTTGCTTCTAAAGAAGTTGAAGACACTTATTTACGTTTAGATAAAGATTTAGCAGATTTCTTTTCTTTCTTAGATAAAGAGGTTGGAAAAGGAAATTACACATTATTTTTAACCGCAGATCATGCAGCGGTGCAAGTTCCTAAATATTTAAAGTCAGTTAAAATTCCTGCAAATTATTTTAGTTACAAAAAGTTTAAAGAATACGTAAATAACATCACTTTAAAACATTTTAAATCTGATACACTAGTTGAAAATATATCTAACTTTCAAATATTCTTAGATAAAGAAAAGATTGCTTCACTAAAGCTTGATGCAAACATTGTAGCTCAAAAAATTGCTAATGAAGTAATTAATTATAAAGGTATTTACAAATCGGTAACTGCAAGGACTTTACAAACTACAACTTTTACAAATGGTATTTTAAATTCGTTACAAAACGGATATAATCAAAAGTTTTCTGGGGATGTTTTGTTAATTCCTAATCCATCAACATTAAGTACTTATTACAAAGATGGTGGAACTTCGCATGGTTCTGGATATTCATATGACACTCATATACCAATGATTTTTTATGGAAATGGAATCAAAAAAGGATCTTCTAAAAAGAAGTATGAAATTATTGATATTGCTCCAACAGTATCTAATTTACTTCAAATTGAATTTCCAAACGGTTCTACAGGTAAAATTATTAACGAAGTTTTAAAATAACAAAAAGCACTCTTAATAGAGTGTTTTTTAATTCAAATATACACGTAAGGCTCTTTTGGGGGTAATCTATTTTTTAATTTTTGTTTGTACTTTACAATAAACTTTACTAGTTTTTTTTAGTATTAAAATTCAATATATAATTAAACGTAAAAGTTATTAATAGTAATAAAAAAATGTAAATCATGTTCTTATAAGTTTGTTTTCTAATTAGTTAGACACACATAATTATAAAAGGTCACATTTTTTATTTTGGATTATTTAAAATAACCAAAGCTCCTATTACACCTGGTATCCAACCACATAAGGTTAGTAAAAAAATAATAAAAAAAGATCCGCAACCTTTTCCGATTACTGATAATGGAGGGAAAATAATTGCTAATAAAACTCTAAATAAACTCATTCTTTTTAATTGATTAGTATACTATAAAGACGAGTATCACTACAATTTGTTACACAAAACCCCGCTAATAGCGGGGTTTTTAACATTTTATCAGTAATTTTTAAGAACTACATTAACTTTCCAAAGAAAATTGCATTCATCAATAGTTTATTTGTTCCGAACCAAAAAGCTCTAAAGTTTGTGTTATCAGTAAAAACAATAACTCTTCCAGCCCCTAATCGTTGTACCTTAAACGGAACTGTATTTTTTAATTCTTTTAGATTCTCTTTTGATATATAGCCACTCAATAACGGATTATTTGTGTATTGAATAGGGTTGTTATAACTCTTTTTATCTGCTTTAATAAACTGACGCGTATTTCTAAACAATGCTATTTTATTATTTTTATATCCGAAATTAATAGGATGTGAACGGTCTGTTTTGGCTTCAAAAATAGCACCTCCGATTACTTGTGCTCCCGATTGTAACGATTTATTTTCAAAAGTTACATTTTCAACAGTATCAATCTTTGTTTTGTTAAATTGAAGATTGATAAACTTTTTGTTCGACAACCAATTTACTGCATTTCTGTACCCAATTAAAACACCTCCATTACGAACCCAAGTTTTTAACTTAGCCTCCAAATTTTTATCAATCGAATTACTATTTGGAACAATAATCGTTGTGTATTTACTTAAATTAATACTTGATGCATAAGACATATCGAGCTTTGTTAATTTTATATCAAAACGCTGATCTAGCAAGTGCCAAATTTCACCAGCATCATAACTCGTAATTCCACTACCAACCAACATTGCTACTTTTTGCTGTTTAACAGCTCTAAAATTTCTACTTCCTAAATCAATTCCGTCATTTAAACCTGTTGAAGTTCCTTTAATTTCTAAATGATTATCAATTGCTACTTTATTTAAGAACTCATACAGCTTAGAACTATTTAATTTTTGATTTTGAGCCGGAACAAAAATAGTTCCGTAATCATACGAATTATTATCATTTTTAAATTGTTTCATCGATACTTTTACTCGCAATCCTTTTTTTAAAATAGAATTCAACACTTTTGGTGTATTGTATTCATTCCATGAAAATAAATATCCGACAGAACTTATATTTTGAATACTTCCTACTTTTTCTTTTAACTCTAAAACTTCTTTTCCAGCTTTTGATAACGAAACATTATCGGCATAATCAACACCAAATGCATGGTTAAATGTCCAAGCAGAAACATCGTAAAACAAACTATCTTTAAAAGTAGTTCGAACATCGAACATTGCTTTTACCAAGCGTTGGTTTTTCTGATTCATTGGTATTACATAACTATAGCCTTTTTTAAACTTTTTACCGTTTGATGAAAAATCAGTTTTTAATTCGTGGATTTTTATGTTATGACGTTTTAAAACCTCAGCCAATTTATTGGTTTTAGCGGCATCTTTTTCATCTCCAAAAACAATAGCTTTGTTTTCTCTTGAGTTCCTTGAATTCTTATAAAAATCTTGTTGATATTTTAAGATTTTAACTCGCATGTTTTTTGCAGCTTCTAAGGTTGATAAAGTTGCTGTAAATTGATTACGAATTGTAAACGGAAAAGTTAACACACCGTTTTCACTTTCTTGAGCGTGCCCACGAGAACTTCCTTGTTCAAATAAAATACCAATACTTCCATTAATATCTGGAAATGTTGATCCTTTCCCATAATAAAAATCATCAAAACTTTCTTCTGAATAATAAGTTGAACCTAATTTGTCAAAAGCTTTTGCGTGGTAAGTTGCAATTTCTTTTGTTAAATCTTGATTCATTTGCGGAGTTAACGGATTTGTTCTACTCGGAATTCCTGGTTGAAAAAAGAAAGTAGAATTTGTTCCCATTTCATGATGATCGGTTAAAATATTTGGTAACCATTTATGAAACGATGCAATTCTTGCTTTACTTTCTGGCAATTGTACTGGTAACCAATCACGATTCATATCAAACCAATAATGGTTCGTTCTTCCCCCAGGCCAAACTTCGTGGTACTCTCTATCGTTAGGATCTGGGTTAATATTGCTTGCTTTATTTGTATTTGCCCAATATGCAAAACGTTGTAATCCGTCAGGATTTAATGATGGATCGAATAAAATTACAGTATTATCTAAAAATTCATCAATTATAGTTCCTTCAGCTGCCGCTAAATAATAGGCCGAAACTAATGCTGAATTTGAACCACTTGGTTCATTTCCATGAATAGAAAAACCTTGATACACAACAATCGGATCATTAGATACATCAACAGAAGCATCATCAGTTCCTTTAATATGCTTCTCTCTAATCTGCTCAATATTTTGTTGATTTGTTGGCGATGTAATTGTTAATAACAACAATGGTCTACCCTCATATGTTTGCCCTCTATCTTCAAATGTTATTCTATCAGAAGCTTTTGCCAAAGCTTTCATATATTCAACTAATTTATCATGTGTAATATGCCACTCACCTACTTCGTGACCAATAACAGATTTAGGAGTTGGTATGCTTTTATTATACGATACATCTTGGGGTAAATAATAAGATAAATCTAATTTTTGCTGCCCTAAAATTGACAAACTTGCTAAAAAGAAAAGGATGGTTATTTTTTTCATCTAAAAATATTGATTTGATAATCAAACAAATATATTGAAACCTTTTTTCTATTTTTGAGTTCTAACAAAATATTAACGTATTTATATCAAGATAATATTTCTATTGAAGAAATACTTAAAAAATATATTCTTGATAAGGAATAAATGAAGCTTTTACTAAAGAAAAAACAAGCTTAATAGATGGTTATATTATTACAAATTCATGTTTCAAATGCTTTTAGGGTGTTAAAGTCAAATTGACCTTTTAAAAACTTTTTTTCATTAAAAATCGTTTTTTTGATTACCAAAAACAGTTTTAAAAACCAAATCAACTCTTTAATGATATTTTAAGAACAAAATTTACTTTTATTGGTGTTGAAAAAAATTAAATTCATTTAATTTGCAATGAAATTTAACAAGTTATGTCATCAAAAAATATACAAGAAAGTTTTAACAATACAGCTACGGAATTTGTTTCTCCAGAATATATTCGAAATCGCTTTTCTAAAATTATGTCTAATATGTACAAAGAAGAAGTGCCTCTTTATGGTGAGTTACTTGACTTGGTTCATGACATTAATAAAGATGTTCTTTCAGAATCTAAAGAACTTGAAGAGC
>JAHDHE010000028.1 GCA_020631475.1 Tenacibaculum sp.
TAGTTTCACCTTTAACAATACTTTCGTATGTTTTAGCTCTACCTAATACATCATCAGATTTTACAGTTAAGATTTCTCTTAGGATACTAGATGCACCATATGCTTCTAATGCCCAAACTTCCATCTCTCCAAAACGCTGACCACCAAACTGAGCTTTACCTCCTAATGGTTGTTGTGTAATTAATGAATAAGGTCCGATAGAACGCGCGTGCATTTTATCTTCAATCATGTGACCTAACTTAATCATGTAAATTACCCCAACCGTTGCTGGTTGATCGAAACGCTTACCTGTACCTCCATCATATAAATATGTATGACCGTATCTTGGAATACCTGCTTCGTCTGTTAAAGCATTAATCTCGTTAATGTTTGCTCCATCAAAAATTGGTGTTGCATATTTTTGATCTAATTTTTGACCTGCCCATCCAAGAACAGTTTCATAAATCTGACCAATATTCATACGAGATGGTACCCCTAATGGGTTTAATACGATATCTACTGGTGTTCCGTCTTCTAAGAAAGGCATATCTTCTTGACGTACAATACGTGCAACAATACCTTTGTTTCCATGACGTCCTGCCATCTTATCTCCTACTTTTAATTTACGTTTTTTAGCAACATAAATTTTAGCAAGTTTTAAGATTCCTGCTGGTAATTCGTCTCCTACAGAAATTGTAAATTTCTCACGACGTAAAGAACCTTGTAAATCGTTTACTTTAATTTTATAATTGTGAACTAGTTCAACAACTAATTTGTTTAAGTCCTTATCAGTAGTCCAAGTACCATTTAAATGAGTGAAATCGTCAACAGAATTTAACATCTTTTGAGTAAACTTCTTTCCTTTTGGTAATACTTCTTCTCCTAAATCATTGAATACTCCTTGAGAAGTTTTTCCAGTAATTAAGTTGAATAATTTCTCTACTAATATATCTTTTAAACTTTCAAACTTAGACACATAAGATGCTTCTAAAGCTGCTATTGCTTCTTTATCACGAGCACGTTTTGTCTTATCTTTTACAGCACGTTTGAATAATTTTTTATTAATTACTACACCTCTTAATGATGGAGAAGCTTTTAATGATGCATCTTTTACATCACCTGCTTTATCACCAAAAATAGCACGTAATAATTTTTCTTCTGGTGTTGGGTCAGATTCTCCTTTTGGTGTAATCTTACCAATTAAGATGTCACCTGGGTTCACTTCTGCACCAATACGAATCATTCCGTTTTCATCTAAGTCTTTAGTAGCCTCTTCAGAAACATTAGGAATATCGTTTGTTAATTCTTCAGCTCCTAACTTCGTATCACGAACATCTAATGAATATTCATCGATATGGATAGAAGTAAAGATATCTTCACGAACTACTTTTTCAGAAATTACAATCGCATCCTCAAAGTTATACCCTTTCCAAGGCATAAAGGCTACTTTCATATTTCTACCTAAAGCTAACTCTCCTTTTTGTGTTGCATAACCTTCACAAAGAACTTGACCTTCTTCAACTCTATCACCAGCTTTTACAATTGGCTTTAAGTTAATGTTTGTTCCTTGGTTGGTTTTTCTAAACTTAATTAAGTTATATGATACTTCATCCGAATCAAAGCTTACCATACGCTCTTCTTCTGTTCTATCATACTTAATTGTAATTTTATTTGCATCAACATATTCTACTACACCAGCTCCTTCAGCATTGATTAAGATACGAGAGTCTTTTGCTACTCTACGCTCTAAACCTGTACCTACAATTGGAGATTCTGGGCGTAATAATGGAACTGCTTGACGCATCATATTCGATCCCATTAATGCACGGTTCGCATCATCATGCTCTAAGAAAGGAATTAATGATGCTGAAATAGATGCTATCTGGTTAGGAGCAACATCCATATAGTTAATTGCTTGAGGAGTTTCAACTGGGAAATCTCCTTCTTCACGTGCAATAACTCTATCAGCAGTAAATGCACCTTTATCATCAACCTCTAAGTTAGATTGTGCAATCTTCATTCCTTCTTCCTCCTCTGCAGATAGGTAAATAGGTTCCTGATCTAATACAGTACCTTCTTCTACTTTCTTGTAAGGAGTTTCGATAAATCCTAAATTGTTCACCTTAGCAAAAACTGCTAACGAAGAAATTAAACCAATGTTTGGTCCTTCTGGTGTTTCAATCGGACATAAACGACCGTAATGCGTATAGTGAACATCACGAACCTCGAATCCTGCTCTTTCTCTAGATAAACCTCCTGGTCCTAAAGCTGACAAACGACGTTTGTGAGTAATCTCTGCTAATGGATTCGTTTGATCCATGAATTGAGATAACTGGTTGGTACCAAAGAATGAATTAATTACTGAAGATAATGTCTTCGCATTAATTAAGTCAATCGGAGTAAATACCTCGTTATCACGAACATTCATTCTTTCACGAATTGTACGCGCCATACGAGCTAAACCTACACCAAATTGACCTGCTAATTGTTCACCAACAGTTCTTACACGACGGTTAGACAAGTGATCGATATCATCTACTTCAGCTTTTGAATTGATTAACTCAATTAAATACTTGATAATAGTTATAATATCAGTCTTTGTTAATACTTTTTGGTCTATATCTTCATTAAGACCTAATTTAGTATTCATTCTAAAACGTCCTACTTCACCTAAAGAATAACGTTGCTCAGAGAAAAATAACTTTTCAATAATTCCTCTTGCAGTTTCCTCATCTGGCGGTTCAGCATTACGTAATTGTCTATAAACATGCTCTACTGCCTCTTTTTCAGAGTTCGTAGGATCTTTTTGTAATGTATTATGAATGATAGCATAATCTGCCATGTCATTATCTACCTTATGTAATAAGATAGTTTTTGCTCCAGCTTCGATTATTTCATCAATATGCTCTTTTTCTATGATTGTATCACGGTCGAAAACTATTTCGTTACGCTCAATAGATACTACTTCTCCAGTATCTTCATCTACGAAATCTTCATGCCAAGTTTTTAAAACTCTTGCTGCTAATTTACGCCCTAATACTTTCTTTAATCCTGCTTTAGAAACTTTTACTTCTTCAGCTAAATCAAAGATTTCTAAAATATCTTTATCTCTTTCAAAACCTATGGCTCTGAATAACGTTGTCACTGGTAATTTTTTCTTACGATCAATGTAGGCATACATTACCTGATTGATGTCTGTTGCAAATTCAATCCAAGAACCTTTAAAAGGAATTACCCTTGCAGAGTACAATTTTGTACCATTTGCGTGGAAAGATTGCCCAAAGAATACACCTGGTGAACGGTGTAATTGTGATACCACAACTCTTTCTGCTCCATTAATAATGAAGGTTCCAGAATTTGTCATATAAGGAATTGTACCTAAATATACGTCTTGAACGATTGTTTCAAAATCTTCGTGCTCAGGAT
The DNA here is from genome assembly GCA_020631475.1 of Tenacibaculum sp. Lineage (GTDB taxonomy): Bacteria > Bacteroidota > Bacteroidia > Flavobacteriales > Flavobacteriaceae > Polaribacter. The sequence continues at coordinate 3,406 of JAHDHE010000028.1, forward strand.
CTGTACAGTAAAGCTTTAATCTTGCTTTTAAAGGAACACTATGTGTTAATCCTCTTTCTATACATTCTTGAATGCTATATCTTGGTGGATCTACAAAGTAGTCTAAAAATTCTAATACAAATTGATTACGGGTATCTGTAATCGGAAAGTTATCCATAAAGGTTTTATACAAACCTTCTTCTCCTCTTTCTTCTGCCTTAGTTTGCAATTGGAAAAAATCTTGGAAAGATTTTACCTGAATATCTAAAAAATCTGGATAATCAGCTCCTAAGCGCGAAGATGCGAAGTTAATCCTTTCAGTAGTGTTTATCGTTGCCAAAAGAGATGCTATTTTTAAATTAAAAATATATTTTCTGAAACTTTAAAGTTTCAATACTGCAATTTAAATTGCTTTTACTGACTTAAAATCAGCGCTTTATAATCGTGTTTTTACAATTTAAAAACTGTAAAAAAATAAATAACGAATATATACACAAAATGGTTTAGGACTAAAAACATGTGTTTTTAGTACCTAAACCTTAATTGTTTTTTCCCGTTTTAAATCGGGAGTATAGCTTACTTAAGCTCTACCTCAGCTCCAGCTTCTTCTAAAGACTTTTTAAGACCTTCAGCCTCATCTTTAGACACACCTTCTTTTACTGCTGCAGGAGCGCTATCAACGATACCTTTAGCTTCTTTTAATCCTAATCCAGTTAATTCTTTAACTAATTTTACAACTGCTAATTTAGAACCACCTGCTGCTTTTAAGATTACGTCAAATTCAGTTTGTTCTTCTCCTGCATCTGCTCCTCCTGCTGCTGGTCCTGCTACTGCTACTGCTGCTGCAGCTGGCTCGATACCATACTCATCTTTTAAAATAGTAGCTAATTCATTAACTTCTTTTACTGTTAAGTTAACTAATTGCTCTGCGAAATCTTTTAAATCTGCCATTTTAATTGTTTTTGAAATTTTATTTATTTTAGTTTATTAGTGCGCGTAATTATTTGTCTGATAACGTTTGTAAGATTCCAGATAATTTGTTACCTCCTGATTGTAACGCTGAAACAACGTTTTTAGCAGGTGATTGTAATAATCCGATAATATCTCCAATAAGTTCTTCTCTAGACTTAATGTTAACAAGAGCGTCTAATTGGTCATCTCCAACATAAACTGCCTCTTCTACAAAAGCTCCTTTTAATAAAGGTTTTTTTGATTTTTTACGGAATTCCTTAATTAATTTTGCTGGTGCATTTGCAGCTTCAGCAATCATTAATGAAGTATTACCTTTTAATACCTCTTGTAATTCTCCAAACTCTTTATCAGAAGCTTCCATTGCTTTTGCAAGCATGGTGTTCTTTACAACAGCCAATTGTATGTTTGCTTTGAAGCAAGCTCTACGTAAGTTAGAAGTAGCTACAGCATCTAAACCAGAAATATCTGCTAAATAGATGGTATTTGTATCTGCTAACTGTGCTGTTAAATCTTGTATTACTTGTGATTTTTCCTCTCTAGTCATAATTAAAAAGTTTTAACTGCCTTACAATATAGATTTTTCCTCTACAGCAATACTTGGACTCATTGTTGAAGACATAAAAATACTCTTAATATATGCTCCCTTTGCCGCTGTTGGCTTTAATTTTAATAACGTTTGAATCAACTCGTTTGCATTCTCTTGGATTTTTTGAGCATCAAAAGATACTTTTCCAATTGCAGCATGTACGATACCAGTTTTATCAACTTTAAAGTCAATCTTACCAGCTTTTACTTCTGTAACTGCTTTTGCAACGTCCATAGTTACTGTACCTGTCTTTGGGTTAGGCATTAAACCTCTTGGTCCTAAAACACGACCTAAAGGACCTAATTTACCCATAACGCTAGGCATAGTAATAATAACGTCAACGTCAGTCCATCCTCCTTTAATTTTTTGAAGGTATTCATCTAATCCAACATAATCTGCACCAGCTTCTTTAGCTTCTGCTTCTTTATCTGGAGTAACTAATGCTAATACTTTAACATCTTTACCTGTTCCGTGAGGTAATGTAACAACTCCACGTACCATTTGATTTGCTTTACGAGGATCTACTCCTAAACGTACAGCTAAATCTACTGATGCGTCAAACTTTACATTTGTAATTTCCTTAACTAAAGCTGATGCCTCTTGTAAGCTATAAACTTTAGAGCTATCTATCTTAGCACGAGCTTCTTTTTGCTTTCTAGTAATTGCCATTTCTAAATATCTTTTAAAGTTTAAGCAGGTGCATCACCTGTTACTGTTAATCCCATAGAACGTGCAGTTCCTGCGATCATTCTCATTGCAGATTCAACTTCAAAGGCATTCATATCTACCATTTTGTCTTCTGCAATTGTTCTGATTTGATCCCAAGAAACTTTCGCTACTTTTTTCCTATTTGGTTCTCCTGAACCTTTCTTAATTTTGGCCGCTTCTAATAATTGTACTGCAGCTGGTGGTGTTTTTACAACAAAATCGAATGATTTATCTGTATAAACTGTAATAACAACAGGTAATACTTTACCTTGTTTGTCCTGTGTACGAGCATTAAATTGCTTACAGAACTCCATGATGTTAACACCGGCAGCACCTAAAGCGGGTCCAACTGGTGGCGACGGATTCGCAGCACCTCCCCTAACTTGTAGTTTAACTAATTTACTTACTTCTTTTGCCATTGTTTAAGTTTTAATCAATATGTTTAAAATGGAAGCTTCAAACACATCTAAATATAGGTGTAACAATTATATTTTCTCTACTTGTGTGTAACTTAGTTCTAATGGTGTTTTTCTTCCAAAAATCTTTACCATTACTTCTAACTTACGTTTTTCCTCGTTTACTTTTTCGATTGTACCATCGAATCCGTTAAAAGGACCGTCAATTACTTTTACTGTTTCTCCAACATTAAAAGGAATTGCAACATTTTCATCTCTAACAGAAAGTTCATCTACTTTTCCTAACATTCTGTTTACTTCAGACTTACGCATTGGTACTGGCTCTCCTCCTTTAGTTTCACCTAAAAAACCGATAACATTTGTTACAGATTTTATTACGTGAGGAACTTCTCCTGCTAAATTAGCTTCTACCATTACGTAACCAGGAAAGTAAACTCTTTCTCTATTAACTTTCTTACCGTTTCTTACTTGAATTACTTTCTCGGTAGGAACGATTACTTGGTTTACATAATCAGATAGTCCAAAACGAGCAATTTCAGTCTCGATATAAGTTTTCACCTTATTTTCTTGACCTCCTACAGCTCTAACTACATACCACTTCATCACCGACTCAGCCATAATCTAGTTATTAAACATTTGGAAAAAATTATCTAATCCTGTTTGAAAAACTTTATCTATAGCTGCAACTGCTAATGCAAAAGCAACAGTAAATGCTGCAACAACTACAGTTGACTTTTGAGCTTCTTCTCGAGATGCCCAAGTCATATTTGTGTTTAATTCTTCAAAAGAATCCTTGATGTATTGTATAAAGTTGTTCATGTTTTTATCCTTTTAACGAGTTGTGATTAATATCGCAACTCGCTTTAGTTTTGCACGGATTGAGGGACTCGAACCCCCGACACCTGGTTTTGGAGACCAGTGCTCTACCAACTGAGCTAAACCCGTATTTCATTTTAAAAGGAGTCTTTCGAAAAAGACTCCTTTTTTATATGATATAAACTAATTAATTAGTCTAAAATTTCAGTTACCTGACCTGCACCTACTGTTCTACCTCCTTCACGGATAGCGAACTGTAAACCTAAGTTTAATGCAATTGGTTGGATTAAATCAACTGTAATAGTTAAGTTATCTCCAGGCATTACCATTTCTACTCCATCAGGTAAGTTAATGTTACCAGTTACGTCAGTTGTACGTACGTAGAACTGTGGACGGTAGTTGTTATGGAATGGAGTGTGACGTCCACCTTCTTCTTTCTTTAAGACATAAACCTCAGCCTTAAATTTAGCGTGCGGTGTTACAGATCCTGGCTTAACGATTACCATTCCTCTCTTAATATCTTCTTTTGCAATACCTCTTAATAAGATACCAGCGTTATCTCCAGCCTCACCTCTATCTAAGATTTGACGGAACATTTCAATACCAGTTACTGTAGAAGTTAACTTCTCAGTACCCATACCAATAATCTCTACAGGATCTCCAGAATTGATGATACCAGTTTCAATACGACCAGTAGCAACAGTACCACGACCAGTAATAGAGAACACATCTTCAATTGGCATTAAGAAATCTTTTTCAGTTTCTCTTGGCGGCTCTTCGATCCACTCATCAACCTGTGCCATTAATTCTAAAACAGTATCAACCCATTTTTGCTCACCATTTAAAGCTCCTAATGCAGAACCAGCAACTACAGGACCATTATCTCCATCATACTCATAGAAAGATAATAATTCTCTAACTTCCATCTCTACTAATTCTAAAAGCTCTTCATCATCAACCATATCAACTTTGTTTAAGAAAACAACGATACGTGGAATACCTACCTGACGACCTAATAAGATGTGCTCACGAGTTTGTGGCATTGGACCATCTGTAGCAGCAACTACTAAGATAGCTCCATCCATTTGAGCAGCACCAGTTACCATGTTCTTTACGTAATCGGCGTGACCTGGACAGTCTACGTGCGCGTAGTGACGGTTTGCTGTTGCATATTCTACGTGAGAAGAGTTAATTGTAATACCTCTTTCTTTTTCTTCAGGAGCGTTATCGATTTGATCGAAATCTCTTTGTTCTGAATATCCTGCATCAGCTAATACTTTAGTAATAGCAGCGGTTAATGTAGTCTTTCCGTGATCTACGTGACCGATAGTACCAACGTTTAAGTGTGGTTTCGAACGATCATAAGTTGCTTTTGCCATGATTATTAATTTTAATTCTTAGTTAAATATATTTAGTGTTACTTTAAATTCCTTTTAAACAAACTCTAAAAGAGCCAATGACCGGATTTGAACCGGTGACCTCATCCCTACCAAGGATGCGCTCTACCAACTGAGCTACACCGGCTTGGGAATTTATTGAGCGAGAGACCGGGTTCGAACCGGCGACATTCAGCTTGGAAGGCTGACGCTCTACCAACTGAGCTACTCTCGCGTATTTTAAAACCTTTTATCAATAGTTAAAAAGTTGAAGCTTAACATATCGATTACTCAGTTTTAAAAAGTGGGGAGAGCAGGATTCGAACCTGCGAAGTCGTAAGACAACGGAGTTACAGTCCGTCCCATTTGGCCGCTCTGGAATCTCCCCAATACTTTAATAAATTAAAGAACTTGTTTTTTTGAGCCGATGAGAGGACTCGAACCTCCGACCTGCTGATTACAAATCAGCTGCTCTAGCCAGCTGAGCTACATCGGCAATTGTTATAAAAAAACAATCCGCTATTTCTAACGGACTGCAAATGTATAAAGTAATTTTTAATTTTTAAAACTTTTTTAGATTATTTTTTTATCTTTTTATGACACTAAAGAATCTCTATGTTTTTCTTTTGATTTTTTCAAACTCCTCTTTAATGAGTCTACAGCAATACTAACACCTTCTTCAAAGGTTTTTGTAACCTTTTTAACCATTAATTCATTTCCTGGTATATTAATTTTAACTTCAGTGATTTTATTTTCTTTTTCACTGGTTTTTTGAACTTTTAAAAAAACCTCTGCATCAACAATTTTATCATGAAACTTTTCTAAACCTTCTATCTTTTTTTCAATATAATCTAATAATTTTTTGTCTGCTGTAAAGTTTACTGATTGTGTGAATACTTTCATAATTGTTCAATCTTTATTTTGACTCTCTAGGATGAGCCTTGTTATACACTTTTTTTATTTGCTCCAAGCTATTGTGCGTATATACTTGGGTGGAGGCTAAACTTGAATGCCCTAGTAATTCTTTAACCGAGTTTAATGACGCACCATTATTTAGCAAGTGTGTTGCAAAAGCATGCCTTAATATATGTGGGCTTTTTTTTACCTTTGAAGACACTCTACTAAAGTACAAATTTATTATTCGGTAAACAAGAGTTTCATATATTTTAACTCCTTTTTTAGTTATTAAAAGCTGCTCTACACTCTCTATTTCATACTGCTTTTTTAAAGTTAAATAACTGCCTATAGTATCTTTAACTGATGGCAGCAACATAACATACCTTTCTTTATTTCTTTTTCCTAAAATTTTAATTACTCCTTTTTTATAATCGATATCTTTTTCTTTGATATTAATCAACTCTATCCTTCTAATTCCTGTTGAATATAATAACTCTACAACTAAACGATTTCTAACTGATTCAAAATCAGATTGCTCATCTATTAAGTTTATAACTTTTGTTACTTCATTTTCATCAAAAGGTGTTTGTATTTTTTTTTGAATTTTTAAGGCTTTGTGATGCGCTAAAGGATTTATTTTTATTTCATTAATTTTTTGCAGAAACTTATAAAATGATTTTAATGACGAGATTTTTCTATTAACACTTCTGTTTGAAACTTTATCGTTTACCAAAGTAACAATCCATGTTCTGATTTGATTGTAATGAATATTCTCTATATCCTCTTGATCAAATTGAACAATGCAAAAATCTTTAAACTCAATTAAATCAGTTTTATATGCTGTTAATGTGTGTTTCGAATATTTTTTTTCATATTCTAAATAATCTAAGAAAGCTCTTATAAGCATTGAACCTTGTTTATATTTAATATGAAGATACAAAAAAACCTGTATTGAAATTCAATACAGGCTTTATATTTTTAAGTAAATTATTACTAACCTACTTCTTCTTGAGTTCTTAATTTCTGAACGTAAGATGCTTTAATATTCTGAGCACGTTTAACTACAGACGGCTTATCAAACTGCTTTCTGCTACGTAATTGTTTCATCGTTTTAACATCTCTAAACTTACGCTTATAACGTTTTAACGCTCTATCAATATTCTCTCCTTCTTTTACTGGAATTATTAACATGTATTAGCACCTCCTTTCATTGTAGTCTCTAAATTTTTATTTTTAGGACTGCAAAGATACTGAGTCTTTTTTAATTATCAACATAAATATTTTTTATTTTGATTTTTAAACAATTATTTTATTATGTTGCTGCCTTATATTCCTTTTTATCAATTACCATTTTAGCGATAATCTCTTTTAAGATTTCAGAAGTACCTCCTCCAATTGGACCCAAACGACTGTCTCTTAACAAACGTGCCATTGGATACTCTTCCATATATCCATAACCTCCTAATAACTGAAGCGCTTCATAAATTACTTCATCTGCCATTTTAGTTGATAATAACTTACTCATACTTGCTTCTTTCACTACGTACTGCCCATCGTTTAATCGTTTAGCAATTGAATAGTTGTATTCTCTACACATATCTACCCTACTTGCCATTTCAGCAATTTTATGACGTAACACTTGAAATCTATCTAAAGATTTACCAAATGCCACACGTTCTTCCATATACTTTACAGCATAATCTACTGCATATTCAGCTCTCGCATGTGCATTAATTCCCATAACCAAACGCTCTAAAGCAAAGTGCTGCATGATATAAGGAAAACCTTTTCCTTCTTCTCCCATTAAATTTTCTACAGGAATTTCAACATTATCAAATGCAATTTCTGCTGTATCAGATGCTCTCCAACCTAACTTATCTAATTTAGTTGATGATATACCTGGTGTATTTCTATCCATTACAAAAATGGACATTCCTTTATATTTATCTTCTGGATTTGTTTTTGCTGCAACGACTAAATAGTCTGAATAAACACCGTTTGTTATAAAAGTTTTAGATCCGTTTATAACGTATTTATCTCCTTTTTTAACAGCTGTGGTTCTCATTCCTGCAACATCAGACCCACCAAAAGGTTCTGTGATACACAGGCATCCTATTTTATCACCATCAATACTTGGCGTTAAATATTCTTTCTTTATACGATCATCCCCCTCTTTATTTAAGTGTGTCATCGCTAAATAAGCATGCGCCCACATATTAGCAGCAAATCCACCTGAATTTACTTTCTGCAACTCTTCTAAAAAGATAACTGTATAAAAAAGATCTAACCCTAAACCTCCATACTCCTCTGGTTGATTCAACCCAAAGTATCCCATTTCACCGAATTTCTTCCAAATAAAACGCTCTACGGTTCCGTCTTTCTCCCACTTATCTATATGAGGCACTACTTCTTTTTGTAAAAATTCTTTAAAACTTTGACGAAAAGACTCATGTTCTTCTGTAAAATACATACTATTCATTAGTCGTAAACTTAATTTGTTGTTTGTTTATTTTGCTTCCAAATATAAAACTATTCTATCGTATTTATCTAACGGAAAATCTTTAATATTTCTTAATTCTGAGATATCTTGAAGTTCTGCTACCTCATCTCTAAATTCAAAAATCTTTTTACATAATTCGTAATCTATATATGGATTTTTTAAAACCTGTTTAAAAGTAGCTGTATTCACATTTACTTTTTTAATTGTTGGTTTTTGATAAATCTTAAAAACCTTTAAAATAGCATTTGCTGTTGATTTCTCCAATCTCCAAACCTCATACAATTGATTTGTATAAGAATATCCTTGCAGTTTATTTCTATATTTTATTATTCTTTCTGATATAACTTCACCTACACCATTGATTGTTTCAAAATCTTGTTGAGTCGCCTTATTGATATCTGAAGTTGATATTGTAATATTTTGAACCCAAGGTTCTTTAAAAGAATTATTATTTAAGACACCCGAAACTAAGGCTTGTTTCTTTTGTTTTTGTTGATTACGTTTCACAACCCAATCTGGGAATTTAAAATAAGGTGAGATTTTATTAAGTAAACTATCAGACACCTTTGTAACTTCTTGGAATTCTTTAGTAGAGTTTACATACTTATTTTTCTTTCTAAAAGAGTGTAATCGATCAATTTCATTAATCGACATTCCTAATTGATAACCTTTAAAATCTGTTATAAAATTTGGGTTAAAAGGATATATTTTAGGTTTTCTTTTTTCTAATTCAATTCTTTTTAAACTATCTAGCTCATATTTAAAAGCAAGTAATTCTACAGTATTTGCATTTACCTTATTATCTGAAGAAAAATCTACATAAACATAAATAGCCTGAAGAATTACAATGAACAATAACAAAAAGAAAATCCCATTTCTTTGGCGTTTATTATACCAGAAATGGGATTTAAATATTTTCATTTTTAACTTTTTTATTCTTCTATTGCTTCTCTTTTTAAGTTAATAGCACCTATATATCTTTTTAGCTGCTTTTTAACTACTGGCATTAATAAAAACAAACCTATCATATTAGGAAACACCATTGCAAAAATCATTGCATCAGAGAAAGCCCAAATAGAGTTCATACTCGCTGCAGCTCCAATTACCACGAAAGTTAAGAATAAAATTTTATATGTTAAATCTGCTTTTTTACCTCTACCAAATAAAAATTTCCAAGATTGTAATCCGTAATATGACCATGAAATCATAGTTGAAACTGCAAACAATACTACTGCTATTGCTAAAAATATATTTGAAAAAGGAATATATGCTGCAAAAGCTTTAGAGGTAATACCCGCACCTTCATACGCTATTCCATCAATAAATACAGATCCTGACCCATCACCACCATATTCAAATGCTCCTCCAAAATTAAAAATAATAATAACTAAGGCTGTCATTGTACAAATTAATACTGTATCAATAAAAGGCTCTAATAAAGCTACCAACCCTTCAGAAGCAGAGTATTTAGTTTTTACAGCCGAATGCGCAATAGAAGCAGAACCAGCACCAGCTTCGTTTGAAAAAGCTGCTCTTTTAAACCCTACTAATAAAACACCTATAATACCACCAACTCCAATTGCCGTAGGATTGAATGCTTCACTAATAATTAAAGAAACAGCATCATCTATTAAAGAATAATTAACTCCTAAAATATAAAAACAAGCTAACAAATATAAGATTGCCATAAAAGGTACTACTTTTTCTGTTACAGTTGCAATTCTTTTAATTCCTCCAATAATAATAACACCTACCACAATAGCTAATACAATACCAATCATTGCTCCAGCTCCTGCACTTTCTATACCTAATAATTCTTTAATAACAATAGTTGCTTGATTGGATTGCGCTGCATTACCCCCACCAAAAGATCCTCCAATACAAAAGATTGCAAAAAATACTGCTGCAATTTTACCTAATGTTTCAAAACCTTTTTCTTTTAAACCTTTTGATAAATAATACATTGGTCCACCATAAACAGTTCCATCTTCACCTACATCACGATAGTGCACTCCCAGTGTACATTCAACAAACTTTGTTGACATACCTAACAAACCACAAACTATCATCCAAAATGTTGCTCCAGGCCCCCCTAAAGCAATTGCTAAAGCCACCCCTGCAATATTACCGTTACCTACTGTACCAGAAACAGCTGTTGCTAATGCTTGAAAGTGAGAAACCTCACCCTCTTGACTTTCATCTCTAATTGTATCTTTTATATCGCCATCTATTTCTAAATCACTATGTAAATTCTCAACATTTTCTATATGCTCTTCAATATTATCTATTTGATTCATATCTACACCTTGAGCAATACCATCTTCCCCGTATAACAACTGAGCTCCATGCTTCTCTATATCTTCATACTTACCTCTAACTACATTAATAGCTGTTAAGAAGTAACGAACATTAGGAAACCCAAAATAAATTGTAAAAAACAAAGCACTTGCTACCAATAATATTAATACGAATGGTGTTCCAAATACTTGGAAAAAAATAACATTGCTAAAAAAATCTGATATTGGTTTAAACGCTTCATCAATCTGCTGATCCAACCCTTTTTCTTGGGCAAATGTGAACATCGGTGTTATTAATAATAACAACGTTAGTAGTCTTTTATTCATAATATAAACTGTTTGTTTTTTGAATTAGATAGCGCAATATCTTAAAAAATTGCACTTTCGACAAGTTTTAATCGTTAAATGTAGTTTTTAGATTAATTTTTGTTTAAATTTTTGTAAATCTTCTTTAAAAGACTTCGGAAAGAAATTTAGCTCTTTATTTGTTTTAGTTAAATCGAATCCTGTTTTGGATGGTCTTTGCGCTTTTTGATTTAATATTTTTGTAGAAATAGGTTTAATTAGATTTTTATCTAATTCGAAAACCTCTGCAATTTGTTGAGCTATTTCATAAATACTTAACAACTTATTAGAAGATATATTGAATATACCTGTAGATCTTTTATCAATAGAAATTTTACAAGCCATAGCCAAATCTTCTACATAAGTTGGCATACGATACTGGTCGTTTACTATTGTAATCTCCTTTTTATCTTCTAACGATTTCTTTACCCATAAAACAATATTATTACGAGTCATATCGTACACTTTGCCATAAACTAAAATTGTTCTTAAAATCGTGTAATCAATTTTGGATGTGGTTAATACTTCTTCTGATTTTAACTTAGATAATCCATAATAACTTAATGGATTTGGTTCATCTGTTTCTTTATAAGGTCCGTTTTTTCCATCAAAAATAAAATCGGTTGAAATATGAACAAGATGGATGTTATTTACTTCAGAATACTCTTTTAGATATTTTACAACATCAATATTTAATAAATCGCATGCTGCTTTATTCTCTTCACAAGCATCAACATTTGTCATTGCTGCTGTATTAACAATTATATCTGGATTGTATTTGGTAAGTTCTTTAAGTAATAATGTTTTGTTTGTTACATCAACTGAAACATATTCAAAATCATCTCGTCCGCTTCTATTAGTTCCACGAGAAAAACCTATAACCTCATAATTATTTTTATCTTCTAATAATAAATTCACTAAAGTTTGTCCTAACAAACCATTACTACCAGTAATTACTATTTTCTTCATTAAAACAACTCTCTTAATTTAGTTATTTGTTCTGGACGCCCTAAAACAATTAAGTTAGCTCCTGCGGTTAATTTTACTGACGCATCAGGATTTATAATGTATTCTTTATTTGGAGTTCTATAACCGATAACTGTACAACCAGTTTTTTTTCGTAAATCTAAATCTAAAATTGTTCTATCTATATACTCTTTAGGTAAATTATTAATTGCTATTTCTTCAAGGTTTGCAGTTGTATCTCCTTCTATCGTTAACCTGTCTACAAACTCAATAACATCAGGAGTAACTACTAAAGATGCCATATGCGCACCTCCTAATTTATCTGGCATGATCACATTTTCTGCTCCTGCAATTTTTAATTTATTATATGAAGTTTCTTTGGATGCTCTACTTATAATTTTACAATTTTTATTTAATTGACTTGCTGTTAATACCACAAACAAATTATCAGCATCCGAAGGTAAAGCCGTTATTAAATAATCGGCATTTAAAATACCTGCTTTAATTAATGTTTCGTCAATGGTAGCATCACCTTCAATATTTAAAATTCCTTTCTCATCTAACAGTTTTGTTATAGCCTCATCTCCTTCAACAACTACAAAATCTTTATTATAACTATTTAGTTTAGATATCGCTTGTTTTCCGTTTCTACCATAACCACAAACAATAGTATGTTTTTTAAGTTGATCTATTTTTTTTTGCACTTTTTTTATTTTTAATTGATGAAAAAACTGACCGCTAATTAAATATTCAGAAAAAGAAGACACTGCATATCCGAATATAAATAAGCTTGATAATATAAGTCCGATTGTAAATATTTTCTCGCCTGTTCCGAACGGATGCACTTCACCAAAACCTATGGTAGTAATGGTAATTACTGTCATATAAAGAGCATCGATAAAAGAATAGTCAAATAACAATAAATATCCTCCTACTCCGATTAGCAAAATCAAAACAGAAAAGAAAACAGCTTTATATAACCTTGATTGAAATACTGTGTTTATCATAAATCAAAAACAGAAGTTCTTTTGGTATAAATCATATCTTTTAATCGTAACAGGAACGCCAATGTTAAATATAATCCAAATGACAACCCAACAGTTACAAAAGAGATGTATATAAAAAACAAACGCACATTGGTTGCACGCATTCCTAAACGATCTGCAAAACGTGATGACACATTAAAACCATTACGCTCAAAAAAATGTCGAACAGAATGAATAAGTTTCATAATTTACCTATTTTAATTGCAAGATACCAATTTACAATCATTTGTTTACAATAGGAGCTTTAAAATAAATTTGGTTTTGGTAACTTTGCTTTTTTCTGTAAAATACTGACCTTGAAAGAGCAAGAATATATTGAAGTATACGGAGCTAGAGCTCATAATTTAAAAAACATTGATGTTAAAATACCTCGCGAAAAACTAGTCGTTATTACTGGTTTAAGCGGAAGCGGAAAATCTTCTTTGGCTTTCGATACGATTTATGCTGAAGGACAACGTCGTTATATTGAAACGTTTTCTGCATACGCTCGTCAGTTTTTAGGCGGATTAGAAAGACCTGATGTAGATAAAATTGATGGCTTATCTCCCGTAATTTCAATAGAACAAAAAACCACGAATAAAAGTCCACGTTCTACCGTTGGCACTATTACAGAAATTTACGATTTTTTACGTTTACTTTTCTCAAGAGCTTCTGATGCTTATTCTTATAACACTAATGAGAAAATGGTAAGTTACTCTGATGAACAAATTAAAGAACTTATTTTAAAAGATTTTGATGGAAAACGAATCGCAATTCTTGCTCCTTTAGTAAAATCTAGAAAAGGACATTACCGAGAGCTTTTTCAGCAAATATCAAAACAAGGTTTTGTTCGCGTTCGTGTTGATGGTGAAATTCGTGAAATTGAAAAAGGAATGAAATTAGATCGATACAAAACGCACGACATTGAAGTAGTTATCGATCGATTAGTTGCAAACCCATCAGCAGAAAAAAGATTAGAAGAAACTATTAAAACCGCATTATATACTGGTAATAATATTTTAATGGTTATTGATGTAGATGATGAAAAACCACGTTATTTTAGTCGTGAATTAATGTGTCCTACAACAGGAATCGCCTATCCGAATCCTGAACCAAATACATTTTCTTTTAACTCGCCAAAAGGAGCTTGCTCTAAATGTAGTGGCTTAGGAATCACCAACGAAATAAACGAACAAAAAGTAATTCCTGATACTTCTATTTCAATAAAAAGTGGTGGAATTATTCCGTTAGGCGAGCAAAAAAATAGTTGGATATTTAAACAACTACAAACTATTGCTGATCGTTATGACTTTAAACTTACCGATCCTATAAATAAAATTCCATCAGAAGCTATGCGTATTATTTTGCATGGTGGAAACGAGAAATTTGAAATCGAATCTAAAAACTTAGGTGTTACTCGAAATTACGAAATAGACTTTGAAGGAATTGTTGCTTTTATCGAAAATCAATACAATAATTCTGAAAGCACTTCAATAAAACGTTGGGCTAAGGATTTTATGGACGAAGTTTCTTGCCCTACATGTAAAGGTAAAAGATTAAAGAAAGAAGCGCTCCATTTTAAAGTTATTGATAAAAATATAAGCGATTTAGCAAAAATGGATGTTGTTGAATTAGCCACTTGGTTTAAAAATATTGAAAAAAACCTCTCTGAAAAACAACTTACAATTGCTTCTGAAATTTTAAAAGAAATACGGACTAGAATTCAATTTTTATTGGATGTTGGATTAGATTATTTAACTTTAGACAGAACCTCTAAATCGCTTTCTGGTGGTGAAGCACAACGTATTCGTTTAGCTACACAAATAGGCTCTCAATTAGTTGGAGTTTTATATATATTAGATGAACCAAGTATTGGTTTGCATCAGCGAGATAATCAAAAATTGATTGATTCTTTATTAAAACTTAGAGATGTAGGTAACTCTGTCTTAGTTGTTGAACACGATGAAGATATGATTAAAAAAGCTGATTTTGTATTAGACATTGGTCCTGGAGCTGGAAGACACGGTGGAGAAATCGTAAGCGAAGGTACTTTTGAAGACTTAAAAGATCATAATACTCTTACAGCTGATTATTTATCGAAAAGAAAAGAAATTAAAGTTCCTGAAAAGAGAAGAAAAGGTAACGGAAATAAAATTAAATTATCAGGAGCTACAGGAAATAATTTAAAAAATGTAACTGTTGAATTTCCATTAGGAAAAATGATTTGTGTTTCTGGTGTTTCTGGGAGCGGAAAATCTACCTTAATTAATGAGACTTTATATCCAATATTAAATGCACATATTTATAGAGGTGTAAAAAAACCAATGCCTTATAAAAAGATTACAGGTTTAGAACACATCGATAAAGTGATTGACATCGATCAATCTCCTATAGGTAGAACACCACGTTCTAATCCTGCAACTTATACTGGTACTTTTGGTGAAATCAGAAGTTTATTTGCGAAAACTCCTGAAGCTGCAATTCGTGGTTATAAACCTGGGCGTTTTAGTTTTAATGTAAAAGGAGGTCGTTGTGAAACTTGTCAAGGTGGCGGAGTTCGTGTAATTGAAATGAACTTTTTACCTGATGTTCATGTAGAATGTGAAACTTGTCAAGGAAAGCGTTTTAATAGAGAAACTTTAGAAATTCGCTATAAAGGTAAATCTATTTCTGACATTTTAAACATGACCATTAATGAAGCTACTGACTTTTTTGAGAGCATTCCGAAAATCTATAGAAAATTACAAACAATTAAAGATGTTGGTTTAGGGTATATTACCCTCGGGCAGCAATCAACAACACTTTCTGGAGGAGAAGCGCAACGAATTAAACTAGCTTCAGAACTCTCTAAAAGAGATACAGGAAATACTTTTTATATTTTAGACGAACCCACTACAGGTCTTCATTTTGAAGATATTCGTGTTTTAATGGATGTTTTAAATAAATTAACCGATAAAGGAAATACTGTGTTAATTATTGAGCATAATTTAGATGTAATAAAACTAGCAGATTATATTATTGATGTTGGTATGGAAGGCGGAAAAGGTGGTGGAGAAATTTTAGCCACAGGAACACCTGAA
>JAHDHE010000029.1:0-7605 GCA_020631475.1 Tenacibaculum sp.
GAACGTGATTTTTAGTAGAAAAGAGAGAAGATTATCAATGTTGTCGAAATCTAACTTCACCGTATATATTAACCTTAATGCTCTTTTTTATTCTTTCTGATTATTTATCTAATTTAGTAAAAGACAAACTTAAGCCGTGTATAATTAATGCGGGGTTTAGTGTTTAATCAAAAGGAAAGTGTATTTTACTAAGTTCGTCAAATCATTTTGATTTGACTTTAGACAAAACAAGATAAAGGCAAACAAAATGCTTTGCCTCGTGCTAAACTAAAAGTCTTCTGACTTTCAATTCCCGCACTAACCATACACGCAACGTTAGCGAAACTATTTAAAATTTAATCTTCACTTCCCCAAGGAGCACTTGGAGTTTTAACTTCTTTTGTTAAATCAAATTTTACAGAGAAAAACCTATCCGTTCCTATTCTACGTAAATTATAATTAAAACTAGTTTTATCAATATTAATCCACCAAACATTATTAGAAGCGTAAGGTATTAGAGTTGCTGTTTCTTGATCTGCTGGAAAAAACTGTATATCTGCTAAACCTGTATTCGGATTTAAACCTCCATATTGAGTGATTTTATCTTCAGATCCGTCTTTATGCCTATGATCATGTTTTAAACGAATTAACTTATCATCGTTCATCGTAAAAACCCAAGTTCTAGATTTGTCTTCTCCAACAAAAAACGGGATTCTAATAATATTATCTTCACAAGAACGAACATGCATTACTAATTTTTCTCCGACAAAACCATCACCTTCTTTTCCTCCTTCAGTAATTTTACCTTCGTAAGCTTTTCCACAATGTTGTTTTATTGAGTTAAAAAACTTAACAGAATTTGGCACTTCTTGTGCTATTAATTGTAACGGAAGTAAAAATAAAATTACAAGTTTTTTCATTTTATAAACTATTTAGAGTTTCACAAGATAAAACAAAAAACCTCACTTTTAAAAGTGAGGTTTTCAATATATTCTAACTAAGAGTTAATAATTAAGCACTTAAAACTTCTTGTACTTTATCAGCTGCTTCTTGGAACTCAGTTGCTGAGATAATTTCCATTCCACTATTGTCAATTAATTCTTTTGCTTCTTTAGCATTTGTTCCTTGTAAACGACAAATAATAGGCACATTAATTTTGTCTCCCATATTTTTGTACGCATCTACAACACCTTGAGCAACACGATCACAACGAACGATTCCTCCAAAAATGTTTACTAAAATTGCTTTTACATTTGGATCTTTTAAAATGATACCAAAAGCGATTTCAACACGTTCAGCATCTGCAGTACCACCAACATCTAAAAAGTTAGCTGGCTCTCCTCCTGATTCCTTAATTAAATCCATAGTTCCCATTGCTAAACCAGCTCCGTTTACCATACATCCAACGTTTCCATCTAAATCTACATAGTTTAAACCTGCAGCTTTCGCTTCAACTTCAATTGGATTCTCTTCACGAATATCACGCATTGCTGCATAATCTTTGTGACGATATAATGCGTTTTCATCTAAAGTTACTTTAGCATCAACAGCCATAATTTTATCATCAGATGTTTTTAACACTGGGTTAATTTCAAACATTGCTGAATCTGACTTGATGTAAGCAGTATATAATGCTGTTGCAAACTTTACCATTTCTTTCATCGCTACACCGCTTAAACCTAAGTTAAAAGCAATTTTACGCGCTTGAAAAGGCATTAACCCTAAAGCAGGATCAATTTCTTCTGTAAAAATTAAATGTGGAGTTTCTTCTGCAACTGTTTCAATATCCATACCACCTTCTGTAGAATACATAATCATATTTCTACCAGTTGCACGGTTTAATAAAACCGACATGTAAAATTCATTCGGTTCAGAATCACCTGGATAATATACATCCTCAGCAATTAAAACTTGATTTACTAATTTACCTTCTGCTGAAGTTTGAGGAGTAATTAACATCATTCCTAAAATATCATTAGAAATACTTTTTACCTCATCTAAGTTTTTAGCTAACTTAACTCCACCACCTTTTCCACGACCACCTGCGTGTACTTGTGCTTTAATTACGTGCCAACCTGTTCCTGTTTCTTCAGTTAATTTCTTTGCTGCTTCAACAGCTTCTTCTGGTGTATTTGCAACGATTCCTCGTTGAATACGAACGCCAAAACTATTTAATATTTCTTTACCTTGATATTCGTGTAAGTTCATTAGATATGAATTTTTAAAGTCGTACAAAAATACAAATTCAAATGATAATACATTATAATTTATCCTTTAATTTAATATGATTTATCATGACTCTCTTTTTGCATTTCTTTAACATTTTAGATGTAACGTTTGTTTTTTTAACATGTCTTTAAAGTAATTAACACCATTTTAT
The DNA here is from genome assembly GCA_020631475.1 of Tenacibaculum sp. GTDB lineage: Bacteria > Bacteroidota > Bacteroidia > Flavobacteriales > Flavobacteriaceae > Polaribacter. The sequence goes on from JAHDHE010000029.1 coordinate 2,360, forward strand.
GATTTGATTTTATAAATCATAAATAATTTAGCTAAACTATTTACACGAACAATCTACCATGCATAAAATTGCAAAACTACTAATTGCTACACTGATTATTTCCAACGGAATAAATGCTCAAAAGATTAATCAAGACAGAAAAAAAATTGGTGCTACGAGAGTCGAATCTCCCCCAAAAATAGATGGTGTTTTAGACGATACAGCATGGAATAATCTTCCTGTTGCTAAAGATTTTATCATGATGCGTCCTGATAATGGAAAAGCAGAAGTCGAAACGCACAAAACTGAAGTTAAAATAGTGTACGATGATGCAGCTATTTATATTTCTGCATTGATGCATAAGCCAAATGGTGAAAAAGTTCCTGCTGAATTTACCAACAGAGATAATTTTGGTAACTCAGATTTTTTTATGGCGATGATTAACCCGAATGATGATGGTCAAAACCCTACTATGTTTATTGTTACAGCTTCTGGAGTTCAAATAGACTCTAAAGTATCTAATGGTAGAAACGAAGATTATAACTGGAGTGCTGTTTGGGAAAGTGCTGTAAAAATTAACGACACAAACTGGATAGCGGAAATAAAAATTCCATATAGAGCTTTACGTTTTACAAATGAACCTATACAATCTTGGGGAATGAATTTTCATAGAGAAGTTCGAAATTTAAACGCTCGTTATACATGGAACCATATTGATAATCAACAAGGTTCTTGGACACAATACGATGGTTTAATTAAAGATTTTAAAAACATAAAGCCTCCTACTCGATTAAATTTTTATCCTTATGCATCAGCAACAACAAAAACTTTTGAAGGTAATACTGATTTTGATTGGAGCGTTGGTATGGATGTAAAGTATGGTATTACCGAAAACTTTACGTTAGACGCTACATTAGTTCCTGACTTTAGTCAAGTAGGATTTGACGATGTGCAATTAAACCTAGGTCCTTTTGAACAACAATTTTCAGAGCAACGTCAATTTTTTACCGAAGGTACAGAGCTTTTTACTAAAGGTCGCTTATTTTATTCAAGAAGAATTGGAGGAAGACCTATTGATCAATTTTCTAGTGAAAGGAATTTAATTGATGAAAAAAAGTTTACTAATGGTAAAAAAGTAAATGAAAAAATCACAGATAATCCAGATGTTAAAATGTTAAATGCTATAAAAATATCTGGAAGAACAAAAAAAGGGCTGGGTATTGGTTTTTTTAACGCTGTAACAGATAAAACTGAAGCTACAATAACAAGAACTGAAAAAAATATTGTTACTAGCAATGAAAATGGTACTATTAAAACTGATACCGTTTCTACAATTAGCACTTATAAATCTACAACCAATCCGCTAGCCAATTATAATATTTTAGTACTAGATCAGCAATTTAATCAAAATTCAGCTATTACTTTAATAAATACAAATGTTACAAGAGACGGGCGTTATAGAGATGCTAATGCTACTGGTTTATTATGGCATGTAGAAGATAAAGGAAGTAACTACAATGTAGATGGTTCTTTTAAAATGACTTCAATTTCTAATGACCCTAACAATCCAAATACAGGGTACGCTTTCGATACCAGTATTGGTAAACATTCAGGAAAATGGCAAGGAGAAATAGGCTATAAATTTGATACTAAAGATTATAATATAAACGATTTAGGAATTCAAAATAGAAATAACACTCAAGAAATTTATGGTTTTGCATCTTACAGAATTTTGAAACCATCTAAAGATTTTAATTTTTATAATATAAGATTTATGTATAATGCCAGATTCTTACATGAATCCGGTACTTACACTGGTAATTGGATTGGTTTAAATGCTTTTTTTGAAACTAAAAAAAGATTCGCTTTTTGGAATAATATTAATGGGAATATTGGTGAACAATTTGATTATTTTGAAACTAGAGAAGGTAGTTTAGCTGGTGTTTACTTTGTTAGAAACCCTCGTATAGCAATAAACCATGGAGGTTCTACAGATTTCAGAAAAAAGTTTGCGGTTGATTATGGTTTTTTCTTAAACAAATTTATCAATGAAAAAAAATTCGTGTATGGCTTTAGGTTTTCTCCTAGATATAGATTTAGTAATAAACTTTCATTTATTTACAATTTTAGATATAGAAAAAATGAAGCTGACAGAGGTTTTGTTACTAAAATAACAAATAATGATATTACCGGAAATCCAACTTTAGCTCCACTTTTAAATGATAGAATTTTTGGACAACGTGATAGAACAACATACGAAAATACTATATCTGGAAAATACAGTTTTAGCACAACATCTTCATTATCACTATCTTTTAGACATAATTGGCAAAAAGCTCAGTACGAAGATCAATATTACTCTTTACAATCTAATGGATATCTTTTATCCAATACTTACAAGAGTAACCATGATATTAATTTTAATAGCTGGAATTTAGATATAAATTACTTATGGCAATTTGCTCCAGGTAGCCAATTAATTGCTTTTTATAGAAACTCAATTTTTGATAGAAACAACAATACAAATCAAAATTTCACCAACAATTTAGACAATCTATTAAACCAACCACATAAACACACATTCTCGGTTCGATTAGTATATTTTATTGATTATAATAATTTTAAAAATATTTTTTAAGGGGATTTTTTTAACCTGAAATCAGATATGCTTTTTAAGTGTATCTGATTTCTTTTTTATACATTCGTTATTCTGAATAAAAAAGTATGATTGTTGCCAAAAACATCCATAAACACTATGGAGAAGTTGAAATATTAAAAGGTGTAAATCTGCACATAAAAAAAGGTGAAATAGTTGCTATTGTTGGTCCTTCTGGAGCAGGAAAAACTACCTTACTTCAAATATTAGGAACTCTTGATAAACCATCAAAAGAACAAAATCACGAACTGTTTATCGATGGTATTTCAATGGAAAAATTACAAGACAAAGAGGTTTCATCTTTTCGTAATAAACACATCGGTTTTATTTTTCAATTTCATCAATTGCTTCCAGAATTTACTGCTTTAGAAAATGTTTGCATTCCTGCTTTTATTGGTGGAAAATCTAAATCAGCTACAGAAAAAAGAGCCAAAGAATTATTAGATTTTTTAGGACTATCTCATAGAGAAAATCATAAACCAAGTGAATTGTCTGGAGGTGAACAACAACGTGTTGCTGTTGCTAGAGCTTTAATTAATGAACCATCAGTAATTTTTGCTGATGAACCTTCTGGAAACCTAGACTCTACTTCTGCAAAGAACTTACACGAATTATTTTTTGAACTTCGTGATAAATTCGGACAAACATTTGTTTTAGTAACTCACAACAAAGAATTAGCTCAAATGGCAGATAGAACTTTAACTATGAAAGACGGAATTATAGTTGAATAATGTAACAATTCTATGTTTCTAACTACTTATAGCAAAACAATTAACCATGAAAGAAACATTTAACGAATTAATTGCTTACTTAAGAAATCCTGTTTTAGAAAAAGATACAAATACTAATAATTCGTATCGCTTTCAAAAATTTTTACACTTACTTGTTATAAGTATATTAACTGGTGCTTTATTAACACCTTTAATTGTTATTGTTTCAGAATTAGGTTTGGTAAATTTAGACGATCATGCTATGAAAGATATGATGGATAAATTTGGTAAACCAATGATTTTATTTCTTACAATTATAGCTGCTCCTTTACTAGAAGAACTTTTTTTCAGAGCTCCATTAACATTATTTACTGGTAAAAAAACATTTAAAATTGCTTTTTATGTTATTGCTGTTTTATTTGGATTGGTACATATTACAAATTATAATATGACAATCAATGTACTACTATTAAGTCCTATTTTAGTAGCTCCGCAAACTATTCTTGGCGGATATTTAGGCTTTATACGTACTCGTTTTGGTTTACAATGGAGTATTTTACTACACGCTTGTTACAATGCTTTTTTTGTTTTAATTAGTTTCGCAGGAGAATCAATATAAATGAACAGATTAGAACTAAAAGAATTTCTTGACGAAAAAGTTATAAAATATAACAATCCAGATTTTATAGAAAGCGATCCTATTCAAATTCCTCATTTATTTTCTAAAAAAGAAGATATTGAAATCGCTGGATTTTTAGCAGCTACCATTGCATGGGGAAATCGTAAAATGATTATCAGAAACTCTTCAAAAATGGTAGAGTTGTTAGGCAATTCTCCATATGATTTTGTTATGAATCATACTGATGATGACTTAGCTAATTTTGATGGATTTGTGCATCGTACTTTTAATGCTGATGATTTTAAATTCTTTATAAAGTCATTAAAAAACATTTATCAAAATCATAACGGATTAGAAGCTATTTTATCAACAAAAAATGAAAATAATTACAAATTAGCCATTCATAATTTCAAGAAAGTTTTTTTTGAAATTAATCATCAACAAAGAACCTTAAAACATGTATCTGATCCTTTAAAAGGTTCAGCTTCAAAAAGAATAAACATGTTTTTACGCTGGATGGTTCGTAACGATAAAACTGGAGTAGATTTAGGTATTTGGAAAACACATAACTCTGCTCATTTACATTGTCCGTTAGATGTACATTCAGGAAATGTTGCTCGTAAACTCGGAATACTTACCCGAAAACAAAACGATTGGAACGCTTTAAACGAATTAGATCTTACTCTAAGACAATTTGATAAATACGATCCTGTAAAGTATGATTTTGCTTTATTTGGCTTAGGTGTTTTTGAAAAATTTTAATTTCTTATATTTATCTTCTACTATTACTAAATTGATATGAAGAATAATTTATTATACATGATGTGTCTTGATATTTATTTATCTTCTTTAAATAAAGATATAAATAAGGAAACGCTAGCGTCTTTAAAAGAACCCGTTAAAAACAACATTAACTTATTAAGTTGGGGTATTAATGGTTTATTAGAAGCTGGAGATTTAAAGAATATTAATATACTTGCGAATAAATATCAATGGAAAAACAACCTTAAAACTGTTTTATCTAGAAATTTATATGAATCATTAGTTGTTACTTACCGATTTGTCTAAAAAAATAGTTTGGGTAAGTGATGGTTTTACTAAAATGACTGGTTATGATAAAGAATTTGCTTTAAATAAAACACCATCTTTTTTACAAGGAGAAAAAACCTTAGAGAAAACTAAAAAAAATTAGAACCAAACTCGTAAAAGACCGACCTTTTAAAGAATTTCTCCTAACAATTTAGCATTTACACAAACTGTAATGGTTTTAAAGCCTAACGCT
>JAHDHE010000029.1:7705-18395 GCA_020631475.1 Tenacibaculum sp.
TTCTCCTAACAATTTAGCATTTACACAAACTGTAATGGTTTTAAAGCCTAACGCTAAAAACTCTCGAAGTAATTTCTTGGTATCTTGTTTCCAAAGCGGATAAACCCCTGTAATACCAACTTCATTTAGTTTTGAATCTCTGTAATTCTTTAAATCCTCTAAAAAAATATCTCCAAAGACAGCATGCTTATAGTCTGATGATTTCAATTCAGAAGTTTTATCTTTCATCTTCTGATTGTATAAATCCATCGTAACATCCGCAGGAAACATTATTTTTTCTAACGGAATTCCAATACTTTCTGCTTGGGCATCTAGTAAACTTTCATGAAGCCCATGCATAGAAACACGTTGATAATCTTCGTTTACATTCGTTATCAATTTATCTACCTGATATTCTTTATTCTGTAATATTTTATATAACGCTAAAGCAGAATCTTTACCTGAACTCCAATTAAAATATGCTTTTTTCATGGTAACAAATATCAATAAAAAATCCTGCTTTCAAGCAGGATTTTTTATTTAATCTATTTTCTCTTTTGATGTAAAGGAACTGGTTTTTCTTGTCTTACTAATGGAGTTCCGTATAAATCAAAATCTCCTGCTTCATCAATTTTCACATCTATAAACTCTCCTAATTTTATGTAGTGTTTTGTAGCGTCTACTATAACATCATTATCAACATCTGGTGAATCAAACTCTGTACGTCCGTAAAAATATCCTCCATCCTTTCTATCAAATAAACAACGAAAAGTTTTCCCTACTTTTTGTTGATTTAATTCCCATGAAATTTGAGACTGAACTTCCATAATTTCGTTTACTCTACGAAATTTTACATCTGCTGGCACATCATCTTCTAAAACAAAAGCACCTGTATTTTCTTCGTGCGAATATTCAAACGCTCCTAAACGTTCAAAACGCATTTCTTCTACCCAAGCTTTTAACTCTTCAAACTGTTCTTCTGTTTCTCCTGGATAACCAACAATTAAAGTAGTTCTAATTGCCATATTAGGAACATATTCACGAAATTTATGAATTAAGTTTGTCGTTTTTTCGTGAGTAGTACCGCGCTTCATCGATTTTAAAATCTCTGTATTGATATGTTGCAACGGAATATCTAAGTAATTACAAACCTTCGGTTCTTCTCTCATTACATCTAACACATCCATCGGGAAACCAGAAGGAAATGCATAATGCAAACGAATCCACTCAATTCCATCAACCTTTACTAACTCTTTTAATAAATCAGCTAAAGCACGCTTTCTATAAATATCTAATCCGTAGTATGTTAAATCTTGTGCGATTAACATAATTTCTTTAATTCCGTTTTCAGCCAACTTAGTAGCTTCAATTACTAAATTTTCAATCGGAGTAGATTTATGTTTTCCTCTCATTAAAGGAATTGCACAAAACGAACAAGGACGATCACAACCTTCTGCTATTTTTAAATATGCATAGTGTTTTGGCGTAGTCGTTAAACGCTCACCTATTAACTCATGCTTATAATCTGCTTCTAAAACTTTTAATAGTTCAGGTAAATCGTGCGTACCAAAATATTGATCTACATTTTTAATTTCTGCTTCTAAATCTGGTTTATAACGCTCACTTAAACAACCTGAAACAAATACCTTATCAATTTCACCAGCTTCTTTACGTTGTGCATAATGCAAAATAGTATCTATAGATTCTTCTTTTGCCTTACCTATAAATCCGCATGTATTAATAACCACAATATTACCATCATCTTCAGGATCTTCATGAACAACATTCTTACCATTTGCTTTTAACTGTCCCATTAACACTTCACTATCGTAAACGTTTTTAGAACACCCTAAAGTAACTACGTTGATTTTGTTTTTCTTGATTGTTTTTGTGCGCATTATATCTTATTTAAGCGAATGCAAAAGTAATGGTTTTAAAATGATTATAAATTTTCTACTGATAGTTTTTAGGTATTTTTCTTACTTCTGTTAATTGCTCAAAAGCATAACCAATTTCTAATAAGTTTTTTTCTGAAAAAGGTCTACCTATAAAAGTTAAACTAATTGGTTCTCCTAATTTTTTATACCCCATAGGAACAGTTAATGTTGGATGATTTGCTACAGCAGCAACACCAGAATGATAATTATTAATAGATAAAATAGCATCTAAATTTTTATCCTCTAATGCTTCTAAAAACTTTTTCCCTTCGGAGTTTAGCTTATTCTTAATTATCTCTAATTGTTCTAAAGTAGTTGAATCTTTAACTATTCCCTCTAATAATTGTTGCCCATAAGGAGCTCTTAATATTGAATCTTTTTTGTTGAACTCTACAACATCTTTTACATTTTTAATAAACATCGATCTATCAGCATTATTTTTTAAATATTTTGGCAAATCGTGTTTCATATCTATATTTAACAATGTAAGAAAACCTTCATATGAAATTTCTGGCGGTGTAATTTCAATAATTTCTGCACCAGATTTTTTAATTTTTTCAATTGTAGAGGCATAAATAGAATCTTTTAATAAAGGCTTTAGGACTCCAATTTTAGATTTCACAAAATTAAACTCATGTTTATCAAATAGATTAAACTTATAATCTTCTTTATTTTTTATTGAATGAGAATCATTCTTATCAAAACCTAACATAGCTTCTAAAAAAATAGCATTGTCAATCACATTTTTTGTCATTGGTCCTGGAGTATCTAATGTGCTTGATATTGGTACAATACCAGCTCTACTTAAAACACCAATTGTAGGTTTTAAACCAACTACAGAATTTTGACTTGATGGCGAAGTTATAGAACCTGAAGTTTCTGTACCAACTGCGCCAACTGCATAATTAGCTGCTACTGCCACTCCACTTCCTGATGAACTCCCTCCTGTTTCAAAAATTTTTCTACCGTATGGATTTAGTGTTTGCCCTCCAATTGCAGAGTAACCCAAAGGACAACCTTCACAGAAAAAATAAGCCCATTCGCTCAAGTTAACTTTTCCTAAAATTAAAGCTCCTTTTTGTTTTAATTGTTGAACAATAAAAGCATCATTTGTATTTCTATTATTTGCTAAAGCTATAGCTCCGGCTGTAGTTGGCATTTCTTTCGTATTAATATTGTCTTTTAGAAGAATTGGCATTCCGTAAGTAGAATATTCGGAAACATCTTTGTTTTTATCTTTTTCTCTAGCTTCTTTTAAAACATTAGGATTTAAAGAAATAATAGTATTCAAAGATTTTGTGGAATCACTTTCAAACTTTCTAATTCTATACAAGTAAAATAGTGTTAACTTTTCATATGTCAACTTATTATCTTTTATACTTTTTTGCAATGAAGGAATATTTTGTTCTAAAATTAAAGGTTTTAATTGCTGATATTCTTCTTCAGAAAACTTTGCTAAATCATCTTGAAAAGGCTTAAAAACTTGATTCATATCTAAAGTTTTAGATTGAATTAGTTTAAATTTCATTCTACCGTTTTTATGTTTTTGCTGATTTTCTATCTCAATTGTTTCATCATATTTTGTAAAATATAATTTAGTATCTTCTTTCTTTTCCTTACATCCTATAAGTAAAAAAATTAGTAATATATAGAGTATTTTATGCATAGTGATAGTGAATAATTTATCTTATTATCAAATATATATAAATTATACAACAAAAAAACTCCTCTAAAAAGAGGAGTTATAATTATTTTTTAAAAACTATTTACTTAAAAAAAGAATCTACAAACTCATGTTTATTAAACACTTGTAAATCGTCGATTCCTTCTCCTACTCCGATATATTTTACTGGTATTTGAAACTGATCAGAAATACCAATTACAACTCCCCCTTTTGCAGTTCCGTCTAATTTTGTTACAGCCAAACTTGTAACTTCTGTTGCTTTTGTAAATTGTTTCGCTTGTTCAAAAGCATTTTGTCCTGTTGATCCATCTAACACTAACAACACATCATGTGGAGCATTTGGAATTACTTTTTGCATTACTCGTTTAATCTTTGTTAACTCGTTCATCAAATTAATTTTATTGTGTAAACGACCAGCAGTATCGATAATAATTACATCTGCGTCTTGGTTAACTCCTGATTTAACAGTATCAAACGCTACTGAAGCTGGATCAGAACCCATTTCTTGACGAATTATAGGAACATTAGTTCTATCTGCCCAAACTTGTAATTGATCGATTGCCGCAGCTCTAAATGTATCTGCAGCTCCTAAAACAACTTTTAATCCTTGTTTCTTAAACTGAGATGCTAACTTACCAATTGTTGTTGTTTTACCAACTCCATTTACTCCAACTACCATTAACACATATGGCTTTTTATCAGCAGGAACAGTAAATTCTGTTTCATCACCTGTATTTGTTTCAGATAATAAACCAGCAATCTCATCTCGTAAGATTTGGTTCAATTCTTCTGTTCCTAAATATTTATCTTTAGAAACACGCGCTTCAATTCTATCAATAATTTTTAAAGTAGTATCAACTCCTACGTCCGACGATACTAACACTTCTTCTAAATTATCTAAAACATCATCATCAACCTTTGCTTTACCAGCAACTGCTTTCGATAATTTAGAGAAAAAACTTGTTTTTGTTTTTTCTAACCCTTTATCTAAGGTTTCTTTTTTCTCTTTCGAGAATATCTTTTTAAAAAAACTCATCGTTAAATTTTATAATCGTTTTATATAAGTTAAAAACTATACCAAACTTATTATATAGTCAAATTGTCATTACTTGATTACCATTTCATAAAATAGTAATGCTCAAAAATACAGTTTTTTAACGCATAAAAAAAAGCTACTTTCGTATGAGAAAGTAGCTTTAATTTAAACTGTATACAAGTATTAGTTTTTTGCGATAAAATCGTTTACTTGTGTAGGATCCATAATTGCTTCAACAAATGTGTAAGCTCCTGTTTTTGGAGATTTTACCATTTTGATAGCTTTAGTTAATCTCTTTGCTCCTGTTTGTAACGATGCTACTGATTTCTTTGCCATGTCCCTATAGGTTATTTAAAGTTTTATAAAAACTTTTAATTATTTAATTTCTTTATGAACTGTCATCTTCTTTAAGATTGGATTAAATTTCTTTAATTCCATTCTGTCAGGAGTGTTCTTTTTGTTCTTAGTTGTGATATAACGTGAAGTTCCTGGTTTACCAGTTCCTTTATGCTCAGTACATTCTAAAATTACCTGAACTCTGTTTCCTTTTTTTGCCATCTCTCTAAAATTTTATCTAGTAAGGAATTATTTCGTTAAGAAACCGTTCTCTCTTGCCTCTTTAATTACAGCAGAGATTCCTTTTTTATTAATATTTTTTAATGCAGAAGCAGATACTTTTAAGGTAACCCATTTATCTTCTTCTGGAATAAAGAAACGCTTAGTCATTAAATTAGCGTTAAACTTTCTTTTGGTTCTATTTAAGGCGTGAGAAACATTATTCCCAACCATTGCTTTTTTTCCTGTTAATTCACAAACTCTAGACATCTTCTTGACAGTTTTATAGTGTTATTTCTAAACGAGGTGCAAATATACGAACTTTTAACAGAATTAAACAAAATATTATTCGTTAATTTTTAAAATATTTTTTCTTAATAATTCTAATGCCTTTGTAACCGTTCTGTTTATTACTTTTTCTCTTGGTTGACCAAAGTTAAACTCATACACTTCAACATCATTTTTCGATGCAATTGCGATATAAACTAAACCAACACTTTTATCGTTATGATCTGTTGTAGGACCTGCATTTCCTGTTACTGCGATTGCATAATCTGTATCTAATTTATTTAAACAACCAATAGCCATTTCTTTAGCAACTTCTGCACTAACAACTGTACACTTATCAATTAGTTGTTTTGACACCCCTAACAATTGTTCTTTTAACTCTGCTGTGTAAGTTACAAAACTTCCTTTATAATATACTGATGATCCTGGTACAGCCACCAAAGTTGATGCTATTTTTCCGCCTGTTAAACTCTCTGCAGTCGATAATGTTTTACCTTTTTCTCTTAAAAATTCACCTACATTATTTTCTATAGATGCCTCTTCGTTATATCCAACAATAATATCTGATATTAATAAGCTTAATGTTTTTACCTCATCTGAAACTTCCTTTTCTAAAACCTCTTTATTTGTTCCTTTTGCTGATAAACGCAAACGTACTTTCCCGAAAGATGGTAAGTAAGCTAACTTTATATGCTCAGGCAAGTTATTTTCCCAATCTTCTATTCTTTCTGCTATTACCGTTTCTCCAACACCTACAGTCATTATTGTTTTATGTAGTATAAATGGAAGCTTAAATTGCTTTTGAATCCTTGGTAGCACCTCACTGGTTATTAATCCTTTCATTTCATAAGGAACTCCTGGTAATGAAACAAAAACTGTGTCGTTTTCATAAAACCACATACCTGGAGCGGTTCCGAGTTGATTCATTAATAATGTAGCTTTCGAAGGTAATTCTGCTTGATATTTTTGAATCTCTTTAAAAGGATGGTTTATTTTTTTAAATAACACTTTAATGTGTTCAATTACTTTTGGATATTCTACAACTTTATCATCATTAAAATACTCTGCAATTGTTTTTTTAGTGATATCATCTTTTGTTGGTCCTAAACCTCCTGTTAAAATAACAATATCGGCTCTACTTTCTGCTTCTTTTAAAGCATTTAAAATATGTTGTTTCTCATCTTGAATTGAAGAAATCTGATAAACTGACACTCCAATCTTATTTAACTCTTGACCTATCCATTGCGAATTAGTATCGACAATTTGTCCGATTAAAATTTCATCTCCAATCGTTATAATTTCTGCTTTCATGCATTTGTTTTAAAAAAGAATCCCGCTTAAGCGGGATACCTTTATTTTACTTTTATTTGAAATGACTGTCTTCCTTCAATTACTCCTGTTAACACATCATTTTCTTCTACTTTACCAACTCCTGCTGGTGTTCCTGTAAAAATAACGTCTCCTTTTTTTAAGGTAAAATATTGAGAAACATAACTGATTAATTCATCAATCTTCCATAACATTCCTGAAGTATTTCCGTCTTGAACTACTTCGTCATTTTTATGCAACTGAAAAGATAAATTTTCTAAATCAAAATCTTCTTTTGGATAAAACTCACCAATAATAGCGCTACCGTCAAAAGCTTTTGCTTTTTCCCATGGCAATCCTTTTTCTTTACATTTTGCTTGTACATCACGAGCTGTAAAATCGATTCCTAAACCAATTGTATCGTAATATTTATATGCAAATTTTTGCGAAATGTGTTTACCAACCTTATTGATTTTCACTAATACCTCAACTTCATAATGAACATCATTAGAAAAAGGAGGTATAAAAAAAGGCATCTTTTTAGGAAGAATCGACGAATCAGGTTTTAAAAAAACAACAGGGCTATCTGGTTTTTCATTCGCTAATTCTTCAATATGTTTAGCGTAATTACGCCCAATACAAATTATTTTCATTTATTTTAATTACAAATTAATAATTTCAAATTACGAATTCTTAAAAAGCAAAAATTCGTAATTCATCATTGAAAATTTATTAATTGATTATGGTATCCAAGTTTTTGGGAAGTTAGGCTTACGTTTTTCTAAAAAAGCATCACGTCCTTCTTTAGCTTCATCTGTCATATATGCTAATCGTGTAACTTCACCTGCAAACACTTGTTGACCTACCATACCATCATCAGTTAAATTCATTGCGAATTTTAACATTTTTATTGATGTTGGCGATTTTTCTAAAATCTCTTGTGCCCAATCGAAAGCAGTTTGTTCTAACTCGTCATGAGGTACTACGGCATTAACCATTCCCATTTCGTATGCTTCTTGTGCTGAATAATTTCTTCCTAAAAAGAAAATCTCTCTTGCTTTCTTTTGACCTACCATTTTTGCTAAATATGCTGATCCATATCCTGCATCAAACGAAGTTACATCTGCATCTGTTTGTTTAAAAATAGCGTGTTCTTTACTAGCTAAAGTTAAATCGCAAGTAACATGTAAACTATGTCCGCCACCTACTGCCCAACCAGGAACTACACAAATAACAGCTTTAGGCATAAAACGAATTAATCGTTGTACTTCTAATATATTTAAACGATGATAACCGTCTTTACCTACATAACCTTGATGCCCACGAGCATTTTGATCTCCTCCGGAACAAAAACTCCAAACACCATCTTTAGTTGATGGTCCTTCAGCAGATAATAATACAACTCCAATATTTGTGTCTTCATGTGCGTCTTGAAAAGCATCTAGCAACTCAGACGTTGTATGCGGACGAAATGCATTACGTACATTTGGTCGGTTAAATGCTATTCTAGCCACGTTATGCGACTTCTTATAAGTAATATCTTCATACTCTTTGGCAACTTTCCATTGAGGTTGTATCATAATTTTAAAATATTGTCGTTAATTAAGTACAGCAAAAATAACATAATAACTTTATTTTTCTTTTTTATATTTGAACGATATAATATGATCCTTTATGAAACAAGTATATTTTTTATTCGCATTACTAATAAGTACCAGTCTTTTTTCTCAAAAAACAATTATTGAGAGTATTGACTCTAAAGAATTAATCAACGGAAAAAGACAAGTTAAAATATATATTCCTAAAGGTTATGATAAAGATGAAACAAAAAGCTACCCTATTGCAATTATACTAGGAGATGAATATCTTTTTGATTTATATGTTGGAAATGCAAAACTGTATGCTAATGTAGATAAAGCTCCGAAACAAATTGTTGTTGGTATAAATATGGAAAGTACCTACAATAAAGACGTATCTATTATACCCTCTAACAATGCTCTAACAAGTAGTGCTACCAAATTTTATAATTTTATAAAAAAAGAGTTAATTCCTTATATGGAACTCAACTACAGAGCTTCTCCTTTTATGACTATTGTAGGTGAAGGTAAAGCTGCCAATTTTAGTACTTATTACTTAAAAGATACTGAACCGATTTTTAATTCATTTATATGTATTACTCCTGAATTTACGCAATTTAGCGCAAACACATTAGAATCTTATTCGTTAAGTAGATTAGGTGCTATTGATAATTCATACTTTATCTATGCTAGCGATAGTAAAAACTACATTAGTGCTGAACAAAATAATCGTTTTAATGAAATAGGAACTTATTTATCTTCTTTCGATGCCAAAAATCTCCATATTACATTCGATAAATTTGAAAATGCTCCTGATTACTTATCAATTATTAGTGGAACAATTCCAAGAGCCTTTGCAAAAATGTTTGCTTTATATTCTAAAATTACAAAACAAGAATTTGAAGCTAATGTTAAAGACTTGGGTCCTTTACAAGCTATAAAATATGTTGAACAAAAATACTTAGACATTCAGTATTTATATGGTGCAAATTTAAATGTACGTTTAGATGATATTTTTGCTATTGAAGGAATTGTTATTGATAGACAAGATGGTGATTATCTGAGAGTTCTTGGTGATTTTGTAATGATTAAATATCCTGAATCTCATATTGGTGATTTCTATGTTGGAAAATATTATGAGAAAGGTAAAGATTACGAAAAAGCCGATTTTTACTACAAAGCTGCTTATGGTAAAATGGATCCTTCTGATCCAAATACAAATGCTTTTTATGAGAATATAAAGCGTGTAAATGACCTAAAAGGAAGCCAACCTAAAGAAGAAGAAATTATTGAAGATACTCCGGATGAAAATGAAGATAAAAAGGAAAATAAAGAAGACGATAATTAATAATTATGATTCCAATAAAAAAATCGCTACTAAATTTTAGTAGCGATTTTTCGTTATTTTATCAGTACAATTCTATCTTCTTCTAACTCGATTATTTTTTCTTTATATAAATTACCAATAGCTCTTTTAAATGCTTTTTTACTCATCTGTAATCGAAACTTAATTGATTCAGGAGAGCTTTTATCTGTTAACATTAAAAACCCTTTTTCTTCTAGTTTTCTAAGTACAGTATTTGCATCTTCATCAATTACATTTCTAAAACCTTGAGGTCGTAATGAAACATCTACTTTTCCATCTTCTCTTACTTTTTTTACATAGCCGATTGTGCGAGAACCTTCTTCAATATCTTTAAAAACATCGCTATTATATAACAAAGCTTCAAATTCTTCATTAATTAAAACCGTGTAACCTAAGTTTGTTTGATGACCTATTACTAAATCTACCTGATCTCCTTCTTGTAATTCCATTTTATAAATTTTTAAAATAGTTCTTTAAAACTACGTCATTTATTTCTTTTGGAGTAAAAATCTCCATTATTTTTGGTTGTACTGATTTTGAATAAAAATCTTTCAAACCTTTTTTTAGCTCTTTTAAATTTGAAACCGAAACATATTCAAACGCATACATTTTAGCTAAATGTTCTGCTGTTAAGTTATGAGGTGTTTCAAAATAATCAGTAGCATTTGTGCTTGATGGACCTGGAATAAATCTAAAAATTCCACCACCAGCATTATTTAAAATGATAATTCTAAAATCCTTCGGAATATTTGTATTCCATAACGCATTACTATCATAGAAAAAACTTAAATCGCCCGTGATAAAAGTGGTTGGATTTTCATTTACAAAAGCAGCTCCGATAGCTGTACTTGTACTTCCGTCAATCCCACTCGTTCCGCGATTACAAAACACTTTTAATGACGGATTTAAATCAAACAACTGAGAATATCGAATAGTTGAACTGTTACTTATTTGAACTTG
>JAHDHE010000030.1 GCA_020631475.1 Tenacibaculum sp.
TTACTTCGCTATCTTCATCATCTTCACTTTGATCGCCATCGTCGTTGTTTGGTGTACTGTTTGAATCAACAGCATCTGAAGCTGTTATCTGAGCTATGTTTTTATATTCATTAGCTGCTCCTGTTGGCGCATCTACAGTTGCTTGATATGTCAAATCTAACCCTGCTGTAGTTACTGATAAGCCACTCCATGTAATTGTGTTTCCTGTTATTGTTCCTCCATTATTAATATTGGTAATATTACTATACCCACCTGGTAAAACATCAGCTACACTTACATTTGTAGCTGTATTAGGTCCTGTATTACTTAATGCTACAGTAAACGTGATTACATCTCCTACATTTGGTGTCGTTGTACTTACACTCTTTACTAAACTTAAATTTGCACATTGCTGAACAGTTACTGTTTCTGTATCTGTATTTACACAGCCTCCCGCGGTGGTTACACTGTATGTAATTACACTACTTCCTGCACTAACTCCTGTTACAACTCCTGTGCTTGAATTTACTGTCGCAACTCCTGGAGTTGCACTACTCCAAGTTCCGCCTGATGTAGTACTTGATAAAGTCGTTGTGCTTCCTACACAAACCGTATTCGTTCCTGTTATCGTTTGTGCTACTGGGGCACTTACCGTTACTGTTGCTTTATCTGTTAATTCAACATCACAAGATGTTGTAGTATTTGTTGCTAATACATTATAAACTGTAGTTGTAGTTGGACTTACTGAAAAAGTTATATCACTCCCAGTTCCAGCAACAGCTGCTCCTACTGTTGTATCATCGCTATCTAATCGTAATTGATAATTAACACCTACAACACTATTACTTAGAGTAATTGTAGCTGCTGCCCCATTACAAATTGTAGGATCGCTTACTGTTAAAGAAGCATCTGGTAAAGAATTAATAACTACATTTATAGGTGTTCTACTACTTGAATTACAAGCATCTGATTGTACATAATAAATTCCATTATTAACTAATAACGTAGTACTTGATAAAGGTGAACCACCAGTAGCTACATTATACCATCGAGCAGTACCTGATGAAACTGTTCCTGAAAGATTTGAAACTTGAGCATTATCATCTGTACAAAACTCAGCTTCTGCTTTTCTTACACTAACATTGTCTATTTCAATATCTCTAGAATCAGAACCATCTGCTCCATCCCATACTAAAGCTAATTTGTGATTACCTGTAATAGTACTTACATAATTTTCTGAAAAAGTTAGGTAACTTCCATTTTTAATTAATACTGCTCCTGGTGTAGGGACTCCTAAATCTGAAGCATCCGTTTTTCCTGTTGTATAATCTCTAAACGAATGTACAATAGCGTTTGATGCATCAATTAAAACCCATTTAAAATTTGCTGTTTGATCTTGATTATTTACCAATCGCGTATCAAAATTAAATTGATACGCTTTTCCGTTTTCAAAATTAATATCAGTTGTGTTAACTAACTTTATTTTTTCTGCTCCTCCAAAAAGATTTCCATCATTATCTACAAAAGTTGAAATGTGTTTATTTGCTCCTTGAAACCTTAATGGCCCTGTAGAGGTAGATGTATCATACCCCACTTGCCAACTATTACCTGTAAAAGCTCCTCCTGTATTTACATCAGATGCAAAAGCTGAAAAATCTCCATTTGTAACTAAATTAGTACCTGCTGGTGTTACAGTTGGTAAAACATTTTGTACTGTTACTGTAGCTTCATCTGTTAAACGAGAAGAACAATTTGTAGTTGTATTTGTTGCAACAATAAAATATGTAGAGGTTTCACTAGGGCTAGTGTTAAACGTTAAATCACCTCCGTTTCCATTTTGAGGTGCCCCTATAACAGTTTGAGGTGTTTCTAAAAACAACTGATATTGAATTCCGTTTTCACTACTAGATAATACGATTGAAGCAGTTTCTCCTATTTTACATATAACATCATCAGATACGGCTAAAGCATTACTTGGTAAAGGATTTACTGTAACTGTTGATTTATCTGTTAATTCAATATTACAAGATGTACTTGCATTAGTTGCTAATACGTTATAAACTGTAGTTGCTGTTGGACTTACTGAAAAAGTAATATCATTTCCTGTTCCAGCTACAACTGCTCCTACACTACTATCATCACTATCCAATCGTAATTGGTAATTAATTCCACTTACACTATTACTTAAAGTAATTGTAGCCGATGCTCCATTACAAATTATAGGGTCGCTTACAGTTAAAGAAGCGTCTGGTATAGGGTTTGTAGTTACAGTTACTGCAACTTTAGCACTTTCACAAATACCATTAGAGTTACTAACATAATATGTTTTAGCTCCTGGTGTAGCTGTACTAGGTGTTGGTGCTGGTGATAATACAGTTGTTGCATTAGAATCATACCAAATTATTGTACCTGAACCAGTTGCTACTAATTGAGTTGGTGTATCATTTTGACAATATGTTATATTTGTTGTTGTAGAGGGTAATTCTGGAACAGGAACCTCTTGTACTTCAACTTCTGTAGATGTAGTATTTCCACAATTTTCAGAATCAGTTACTACTACTCTATAAAACCCTGGTTGTAAACCAGTATAACTTCCGTCAGCATCACCATCAGTTTGAGTAGCGTCCGTATATGTACCTCCAGAACTTGTAGCATAAATTAAGTTATATGTTAACGGAGGAGTTCCGCCAGAGGCAGAAGCTGTTACCGTACCATTACTTAAACTTTGACAACTATTAGTTGCACTTATTGAATTAATAGTAGCTGTAGTTGGACCTACTATTGTTATTGTTACATTATCTGTTGCGGGAGTACATGTTGGACCATTAGACACTGTCCAAGTTAAAATAGCTGTTTCTCCTGGTGCTGCACCAGTTAATGTTAATGATGTCGTAGGACTACTAGGACTATCGAAAGCTACAGTAAAATCTGGAGAAGAATTAACACTCCATGTACCAACACCTACCGAAGGTGCTACAGCACTTAATTGTGGGTTTACAGTACACACATTCATAGTAGCTGGTCCAGCATCAGCAGTTGGTTGTTCATAAACTGTAATAGCCATGTCATCAGTTTTTCTACATGATGATCCTGCTACTCCATTACTTGTTGTCCATCTAAAATAATAAACTCCTGGTGCTGTTAAACCACTTACTGGTGATGTAGGATCAGAAGCTGTAAAGGTTGGTGTTGGAACACCTGAAGTACTAAGTGATGGTAAAAAAGACCAAGTACCACCTGTTGCAGCTGTAGCATCCATAGTGGCTGTACCAGGTGCTGTTCCACAAATATTAATATCTGGTCCAGCAATCGCCGCTGGGGGTTCTTGATTGGTTACATTCATCGAATCTGATAACGATGCAGGTGAACACCCTCCTCCTGGTGCATTCAATGTGTAAGTAAACACATAATCCTCACCAGGTGTTATAGTAGCTGTAGCTACATTATCACTAACAGCTGTTATTGTAGGTGCTGGTCCACCTGTGCTTGAATTTAAAGACCATGTACCTTCAGAACCTGCTGTACCTTCTAAGACTACTTCAGTAACACCACATAAATTTTGATCTGATCCAGCATCAGCTGGAGCTATTACTGTTACCGTTACATCATCAGATGTTGTTAAAGTTGTATTACATGCAGGGTCTCTACTTGGTTCTTCTGGCGATGTTACCCATCTAAATACATAATCACCAGTAACTAAACCACTAATTCCTGTACTAGGGTTATTCGCATCTGCAATTGATGGAGAATTTGGTCCAGAAATAAATTGCCATGATCCTTTTCCTACTTGTGGAGAAAATAATGCATTTAAATTACCACTATTGCTATCACATATTGTAAAATCTGATCCTGCATTTGCTGCTGTAGGTTGATTTGCAATAGTAAAAACTACTCTATCGTTTGTAGCACAACTTGCGGTAAAAACTCTCCATTCAAACTCATATAAACCATCAGCTAAATTAGAAAATGTTGCTGTTGGGCTATTAATATTATCAACAGTCCAACCACCACCACCGTAAGTTTGTACCCAAGTACCTTGACTAACAGGTGTAGCTGCTGCCATGGTTATAGAACCTGAACCACAAACATCTTGATCTGCTCCTGCTGAATAAGGTGAGGCTGGTGTAACTGAAACTGTTACTTCATCTGAAGTTGTATTATTAGGACATGCTACACCTCCGGAAGCCGCCCATTTAAACACATAATTACCTTCTTGTAAAGCAGTTACTGTAGTATTAGGATCGTTTGGTGTTGTTATATTACCTCCAGCTGGTCCACTTTCTTTAGTCCATAAACCAGATCCATTCGTAATCGTTGAACCATTTAAAGGTGTTGAATTACCTGTTACACAAATATCATTTCCTGCACTTGCTAAACTAGGGCCTGTATTATTGCTAACAGTTATTACAACATCATCTGTTGCTGTACCACATTGATTCGTTATGGTATATGTAAATGTATATACGGTATTAGCTTGTAAACCTGTTACCAGTGTTTTTGGATCATTTAAAGAAACTATTGTTGGTCCTGATGGAGAAACACTCCATGTTGCTAATTCATTTTCAAAAATATTTGTTCCGTCTAACTGATAATTACCAGCACAAACAGTAGCATCAGCACCAGCAAAATTACCTGAATATGATGGTGGTCCTGTTGAAACTGCTACTTTAACTTCATCTGAATTTGCATCGTTAAGCACTCCATTAGGTCCAGAAGAAATAGCCCACCTAAAGTAATAAACACCTCCTGTTAAACCTGTTACAGTTGTTGATGGATTATTTTCATCTGTTATTGTTGCAGTATTTGGTCCACTTACTTGAGACCACGTACCTTCTCCTTGAGAAGGAGTATTACCAGTTAGTGTAACTTGAGTGTTTGGTACACAAACATATATATCAGTACCTGCATTTGCATTTACTGCTATTCCAGAAATTTTTACTGTAATGTCATCTGAAGCAATAGTACAACCTATATCTGTATCTCCTCTTGGCTCACGAGTAGCTCTTATAACATAAGTACCTATTTGTGTAAATGTTCTTGTAAAACTATTCGAATTACCTACATTAATTACTCCTGTAGTCTGAGGTCCACTAATTATTTGATAACGTGTTGGTGTATTTATTGTAGGTCCTGTTTCTTTCGTTATACCAAAAGTTACATCAGCTTCGCTTGCTCCATTTAATGTAGCAAAAATACATTCTGAAGGCGAACCGTTATCCGTTAAAGTTACCGATAATGGGTTTTTAATAAACCTTACCTCTACTACTGATGAACTAGTACAAGCAGCACTTGTACCACTAGTTACTGTATATCTAAATCTGTATCGTGCATTATCTCCTCCAGCTGTAGCATCTAAACCATATACTGTAGGAGTTATAACTCCTGATACAATATCTTGTTGGGTAACACCGTCACTATTAAAAGTTGCTGTACCAAAACCTGGGCCTGGGTTTGTAATAATCTCCCACATAACCGTCTCTCCTGGTTTTTCAGGTGGGTTAGCTGCTAAAGTATATTGTGTAGTAGGATTAGAAGGGTCGTTACATATACGTATGCTGTTGTTTTCTATTAAAGAGTCTGCATTTGTAACACTACCTGCTGGAGCAGGAACTGTAATTTGAACTGTATCTGTACCAGTAACACAGGCACCGTTAACCGTCCATCTAAAAACATATGTACCAGGCACTAACGGACTAACACTAGCATTATTATTAGTAGGATTACTAAAATTAGGGTTACTAGGACCACTAACTAACTCCCACATACCAGCTGGTTGTCCAGATGCTGTATTACCTGCAAAAGACCCTTGTAAGGTATAATTTGTGTTAACATCATAACATGCACTAAGCGTAGTATCTGATCCTGCATTTACTGGAGATAAGCCTCCTAAATTTGTTATATTTATTCTTGAAATACCATCACAAGTCGCTGGGTTACCATCGGTAACTCTCCATTCAATAACTGAAGTACCCGCTGAACCTGTTGGTAACGTAATACCTGAAGTATTAGACGTAGCGTCTGCAAAAGAAACACCTGCTCCATTACCTCCAACTACAGACCATGAACCTGTAAAACCTGGTGGCGGTGCAGAACCAGATAATGAATATCCACCTGGACATCCAGTAATATCTGAACCAGCATCAGTTGTCGGAGCATTTGTTACTGTAATAGTAACATCTTGCGATGTTGGTAAACCATTACTACATGTAACTGTTAATCTAAAAACATATGAATTACCTCCTGTTGCTCCACTAATAAAAGGTTTGTATACTGACGGATCGCTAATACCAACTGTTGGTCCTGAAACTTGAGACCATGATATTGTAGATGTATTTACATTTGCATCACCCGACCCATCTAACTGGAGATCAACCCCTTCACAAAAAGAAGCATTTGCCCCTGCATTAACCCCACAATTAGGATTAGATTGTGAATACATTTTAAACTGAAAAATTAGTAAAAAAAGTATTAAAATAAGTTTAACGTATTTTTTTTTCATATGGTTGATTTTTGAAGTTGATTTCTAATTTCTTTAGCTAATAAAAACCCTAGATTTTAAAAAATATTAGACGTCAAAAAAGTGCTTTTAATAAGCAAATTGACATCTAGTAATTTAAAAAACGAAATAATATTTTTCATCTTTCCAAAGATTTAGCTGGATAAAAATAAATTAATTATTAACATATGTTAATATTTTTGACACTTTTTTTTATATTAGGTCACTTTTTTTTAAAAAAAACCACTATAAATCAAAATATTTATAATGGTTTTAGAGGTGTCGAGCGGATTCGAACCGCTGTAGATGGTGTTGCAGACCACTGCCTAGCCACTCGGCCACGACACCTTATACTAATAAGGACTGCAAATTTACAGTTTTTATCGTTTTTTACAAGCTTTTTTTAACTTTTACGCACTTCTTTTAAAACAATCACCACTTCAGAAACATTTCCACCTATTGGAGGATTGATTTTAGCTACGCTAACTTCCGCTTCTTCAACTAGTTGAATCTCTTTAAAAATTCTATTTAAAATTCTTTGTGCAACATGTTCTAATAGCTCAGAACGTATTGCCATTTCTTCTTTTACAATAAAATTTAAATGAACATAGTCTACAGTATCGACTAATTTATCAGATTTTGCTGATTTTTGTAAATCTGCTTTTACCTCAACATCTACTCTATACTCAGAGCCTATTTTAGCTTCTTCCTCTAAACATCCGTGGTTTGTAAATAATCGGATGTTGTTTACACGTATAATTCCCATAAGTTCAAAGATATATTGTATTTTTATAAAAAGAAATCATTTTGGATAGAAAAAAATTTTTACAATTGGCTGGATTATCATCTGTAGCAATGGCAATGAAACCTGTTTCTAATCTAGAAAGTATGATGAGTGTATTTGAAAATACACCTAAAATGCCTGTGCTTTTTCTTGGTCATGGTACCCCCATGAATGCAATTACCGAAAATGAGTATACTTTAGGTTTTAAAAAAGTAGCGAAAAACTTACCTAAACCTAATGCTATAATTTGTATTTCTGCTCATTGGTTAACAAGAGGAACTAAAATTACAGCTATGGAAAATCCAAGAACAATATATGATTTTGGAGGTTTTCCACAAGAATTATACGATGTAAATTATCCTGCAAAAGGAAGTCCTACTCTTGCCAAAAAAACTCAAAAATTATTTTTACCAAATAATCATATAGAATTAGATCATGAATGGGGTTTAGACCACGGAACATGGTCGGTTATAAAACATTTGTATCCTAAAGCAGATATCCCAGTTTTACAATTAAGTATTGATTATTATAAACCTGCCGAATATCATTTTGAGCTAGCTAAAAAACTATCAAAACTTCGTCGTAAAGGAGTATTAATTATTGGTAGTGGAAATATTGTGCATAATATTGGAAAAATGGATGCTAATACTGCTAAACATGATTTTGGTAACGAAGCTAGAGAGATAGTTAATAAATTAATTTTAGATGAAAATTTTAAACCTCTTTTAAATTACAAAAAATTAGGAAAAGCAGTACAACTAGCAATTCCTACTCCTGATCATTACTATCCGTTAATTTATTCTTTAGGATTAAAAGAAAAACCAGAAACAATAACACTGTTTAATGATTCTTTACAAAATCCAAGAATTAGCATGACATCTTTAAAAATAAACTAATTAAAGACCTTATTTACTTTAAATAAGGTCTTTAAAATTCGTGTTATTTAATACTAAAAACTTGTTTTTTAGTATTTATTTCTACTGTATATTTTCCTTTTGGTAAATAATAGTTGTCGTTTTTAGCTTTTTTAATCACAGCTTCTTTGTGTTGTTTTACATAAGCTTTTCGCCCTTTATCGGAAAAGGAAACATCATAAATTACTTCATTAAATCCTTTTTCTACATCTGTTTTAAAAGAGTTTACTAAAATATCATCTGAATAAATATTGACCATAATATTCTTGTTTGAATTTGAATAATACGGAATGGATAATTTAGGAGTATTTGGTTTTAACCACTTACTCCAAGAGCTTCCCCAAGAATTTCTTTTTCTGATGTTTTTTATTGAAAAAATAGCTTCTTTATTTTCAAATTCTTGTAACGAAGAAACATTTGCTTTATATAAACTACGTCCGTGAGTTCCTACTATTAAATGTTTTGCGGTTGGTTGAATTACTAAATCGTGTACCGCAACATTTGGGATTCCGTTTTTAAAGGCTTCCCATTTTGTTCCTTTATCAAAAGAAACATACAGTCCGTTATCGGTTCCTACATATAATATGTTTTCTTTTTTAGGATCTTCTTTAATTACATTTACAGGTGATGACGGAATATTACTACTGATGTTTTTCCATGTTTTTCCGTAATCATCTGATTTATATATGTATGTATTAAAATCATCAAATCGATATCCGTTTAAAGTTACATACACACGTTCTTTTTTATGCTTTGATGCAATTACACGACTTACCCACAAGTCTTCTGGAAATGAATGGGATATTTTATCCCAACTTCCGCCAGCATTTTTAGTTACATGAACCAAACCATCGTCTGAACCAACATAGATTAATCCGAATTGCGATGGACTTTCAGAAATGGTTGTTAAGGTTCCGTAAGCAACATTTCCTTTTTTTCCTCCTTTAGTTAAATCTTCAGAAATAGTTGTCCATGTATCACCTTTATCTAAAGAACGGTGTAATTTATTTCCTCCTAAATATAAAATATCTTGATTATGTTTTGATAACTGAATTGGTGTTTGCCAATTAAAACGATATGAATTTTCGCCTAATTTATGCTTTGGTTGAATGTATTTATTTTTTCCAGATGCTCTATCAATTCGATAATAATTTCCAAACTGATATCCTGTATAAACAATATTCGGATTTCTGTCATCAACCGCAACTTGCATTCCATCGCCTCCCATTATGCTTTCATACGGATTTTTACCTGATTGTTTCCAAGCTTTATCAATTTTAGCATTATGATTCGCTACCCAAACTCCGTTATCTTGTAAGCCACCATACACTTTATAATTTTTCTGATTATCGGCATACACTGTGTAAAACTGACCAACTGCTGGCTGATTTGCTTTTATCCAACTTTCACCATCATCATAAGAAATATTTAACCCACCATCATTCCCTTCTACCAAATGACCTTGTTTTTTAGGGTTTACCCATAACGCTTGATGATCGGCATGTACATTTTCTTTACTGATAGACGTAAATGTTTTTCCGCCATCTTTCGATTTTAAAATCGGAACACCTAATACATAAATTCCATTTTCATCTTGCGGATCTACTCTAATTTCACCAAAATAATATCCGTATGAATAATATAAATCATCTAAATACCCTTCGTGCGTTTTTTTCCAAGACTTACCACCGTTTGTCGTTTTAAAAACCTCAGCACCTACAACTGGTGTATCAAACAACAAGGTATTCGCGTTTTCTAAATACTTTGCTAAATCGTTTGGTTTTACAGAACCAGAACGTACCATTTGCTTTACATTTTCAGCACGATATTTTTCTTGAAAACCATTCATCTTTAAATAAGTATTCAACTTTTTATCTTTTAATTTTAAAAATGCATCAACCGACATGGTTTTAAAATCATCTTTTGTTAAAGCGTTCGATTTTTCTTTCTTTTTCTTCTTTTCTCTTCTAAACTGACTATCGTGAAAAGCGTACACTGTATTTTCATTAAAAACTGCTAAACCAATTCTACCAACTCCGTTTCCGTTTGGAAAACCATTATTTTCTGAAATTTTTGTCCAAGAATTTCCCGCATCAGTAGATTTATAAATCGCTGAATTTTTTCCATCTGCATCAAAATTCCAAGCTTTGCGATTACGTTCCCAAGCAGCAGCATATAAAACATTGAAATTATTTGGTGCAGATTGTACATCTATAATTCCTGTATTTTCATTAATAAACAACGTTTTTTTCCATGTTTTTCCGCCATCAGTAGTTTTAAAAATTCCACGTTGTTTATTTGAAGAATATAAATGACCAATTACTCCGATAATTACCTCATCTGAATTCTTTGGATTGATTAAAATTCTACCTATATGGTGTGAATCTGTTAACCCAACATTTGTCCAAGTTTTACCTTTATCGGTAGATTTTAAAATTCCGATACCCGCATAACTAGAACGTGATGAATTATTTTCACCAGTACCAACCCAAATCGTTCCGTTTTTCCAATCTATAGCAATATCACCTACATTTTGTGTTGGCGAATTATCTAAAACAGGTGAAAAAGTTGTTCCGTTATTATTCGTGTACCAAACTCCACCAGAAGCATAGCCTACATAAAATTCGGTAGTATTTTCAGGGTTTACATCAATATCTACAACACGACCACTCATAACCGTTGGTCCAATACTTTCAAAAGGAATATTTTTAACAATAGATTGCTGTGTTAACATTTCTTTTTGTTGTAGTGCTTCTTTAATTTGCTGAGAAGAAGTTGCTTGTTGCGCTATGATAGTTGCTGTAAAAAAAACAGCAATAACATTAAATAAAATTTTCATTATAGTTTGTTTAGATGTGATGAAATTAACATAAGTAAATTCGATATCAAAAAAATTAACAGAATATTCGTTTTTCAGCATTTTATAATTGCTTTTTTCAATCAAAAAAAACCTTAGCTTTGTGAAGATTCAACTAATTTAAACTATGAATATTTTTATACTCTCAGTAAGTGATTATATTTATTCTACACAAAGAATATATAAAGAAGCAAACCGTAGAGGACATAAAGTTAAGGTGATTAATCATTTAAAATGTTCAATAAAATTAACCAATGGAAAGCCTGAAATAATTTATGAAGGAGAAAATATTATTGATATTCCTGATGTAATTATTCCCAGAATTGGTGCTTCTGCTTCACGACACGGAGCAGCAATTGTTAAAGAATTTGAGATGAACGGCGTATATAGTACCGCTAGTTCTTTAGGTATTTTACAATCGCAAAACAAGGTTAGAACCTTACAAATAATGAATCGTAAAAACATTCCGATTCCTGACACATTGTTTTCTGTAAATCCTGAAAATATTAGTGAACAAATTGATTTACTTGGCGGTGCACCAATTATTATAAAATTACAAGAAGGTACACATGGATCTGGAGTAATTTTAGCCGAAAGTAAAAAATCAGCAAAATCTATTATCGACACCTTATACAGTACAAATACAAGTATTTTATTACAAGAATTTATTCAAGAAAGTAATAGTGAAGATATTCGTGCTTTTGTTGTAAACGATAAAGTTGTTTCTTCGATGAAACGAAAAGGGCTTGAAGATGATTTTCGCTCAAATATCCATCAAGGAGGAAGTGGTTTTAAAGTTGATTTATCTCCTGAGGAAGAAAAAATAGCTGTAAAAGCTGCGCAATATTTAAACTTACCTGTTACAGGAGTAGATATGATACGCTCAAGAAGAGGTTCTTTATTAATCGAGGTAAATTCAACACCTGGTTTACAAGGAATTGAAGCTTACACCAAAGATAATATTGCTAAAGAAATTATTAAATTTTTAGAAGAAAAATGTTCAAACAAAACTTTAAAAACCAAATCGTAGAAATTCGAGGAGAAAAAATAGGTTTAGGAGAAGCTAAACTCATTAAAATTCCTGTTGATAGATTGCCTACTGGTACACTTATTGAAATTCCTGTGTATGTTTTTAACGGTGATGAATTAGGTCCTACGGTTTTACTGCAAGGTGGCTTGCATGGTGATGAAGTAAACAGTATTGAGTTAGTTCGTAGAATGCTGATTGATAAATCGTATAAAATTCATCGAGGGTGTGTTATTGTAGTGCCTTTATTAAATGTTTTTGGTTTCTTAAATTTATCTCGCGACATGCATGGTAAAGATGTAAACCGAAGTTTCCCTGGTTCAAAAAAAGGATCTTTGGCTGGTAGAATGGCTTACTATTTAATGAAAGAATTAATTAAAAATGTAGATTTTGCTATCGATTTTCATACGGGAGGGGCGCAACGAAACAATTTTCCACAAATTAGATATACACCTCAAGATGAAAGAGGTTTTGAATTGGCAAAAATATTTAATGCTCCTTTAATGTTTAGCTCTAAATTGATTCCGAAATCTTTTAGAAATCAATGTTATAAAAATAACATTCCTGTTATTGTTTACGAAGGGGGAGAATCTTTACGTTTAGATGAAGATGCTATTCAGCAAGGAATAAATGGAACACTCCGTATTTTAAAACATTTTAAAATGATTCATAAAAGTGTTAGTATTCCTAAGAAGTCAACATCAATTCAAGTTTATAAACGAAAATGGATTCGCGCTAAAGTTGCGGGTCTTTTTAATACGAAAATTGCAAACGGAGCTAGCGTTAAAAAAGGAGAAGTTTTAGGAAACATTATGGATACTTATGGTGAAACTAACTTTCAAGTAAAAGCACCAAACGATGGTTATATTATTTCAAAAAACAACTTTCCTATTGTTAATATGGGAGACGCTTTATTTCATTTCGGAGAATAGTAACTTGTTGATTTTATTTGTTTTATTAATTAATATTCGCTTTCTTTAGAATCAATTAACTAATTAAAACAATAAATTATGGAATTAATTATTAGCTTATTAAGTGGTGCAGTTGGTGGTAATCTTGCTGGTGCATTATTAAAAAAGTTTTCACTAGGTACTCTATGGAACTCTGTTGTAGGAATTTTAGGTGGTGGTCTTGGAGCTGAGTTATTAAATAGGTTTGGTATTGATATTTCTGGAATTATCGGTAACATTGCCGGTAGTGGTGTTGGTGGAGCAGTATTAATGGTTATTATAGGGCTTATAAAAAGCGCCATGAAAAAATAATTTTAAAAACACATATTTAAAAAGATGTCATTTTATGGCATCTTTTTTATATACAATACTTCCTAAATAAATAGCAGTACCTTTGCTGCCTGAAAGAAACACACTTTTTTAAAGTGTTTCTAAAATAATATATATGACATTTAAATCTTTAGGATTATCTGATGCGCTGTTAAAAGCCATCAAAGAAAAAGGATACGACACTCCGTCACCAATTCAAGCAAAAGCAATACCACATATTTTAGAAGGAAAAGACGTATTAGCTTCTGCCCAAACAGGTACAGGTAAAACAGCAGGTTTTACATTACCCGTTTTACAACGATTAGCAGACACAAAACACCCAAAATACCGCCCAGTAAGAGCATTAGTATTAACACCAACAAGAGAATTAGCTGCTCAGGTTTATGATAATGTAAGAGAATACAGTACGCATTTAGATATAAAATCTGCCGTAGTATTTGGAGGCGTAAAAGCAGCAAGCCAAATAGCAACTTTAAAAAGAGGGGTGGATATTTTAGTAGCCACACCTGGTAGATTATTAGATTTACACGATCAAAAAGCAGTATCATTTAAAAGAATAGATGTTCTTATTTTAGATGAAGCAGACAGAATGTTAGACATGGGTTTTGTTAGAGATATTAACAAAATCATCAGTTATATGCCTACAAAGCGTCAAAACTTATTGTTTTCGGCTACATTTTCAAAAGAAATAAAAAAATTGGCTGAAGGCATTCTAAGAAATCCTGTTTCGGTAGAAGCTGCTCCACAAAACTCAACTGCCGATAAAGTTTCTCAAAAAGTTTATACAGTAGATAAAGGTAAAAAAACAGAAGTAGTTACCAACTTAATTAAAGACGGTAATTGGAGTCAGGTTTTAATTTTTACTAGAACCAAACACGGAGCAAATAAATTAACCAAAAAATTAATTGGATCTGGTGTTACTGCAGCTGCAATTCATGGTAATAAGAGTCAGGGTGCACGAACAAAAGCATTGGCTAATTTTAAAAGTAATGATATTCGTGTTTTAGTGGCTACAGATATTGCTGCGCGTGGAATTGATATTCCGTTATTACCTCATGTTATAAATTTTGAACTGCCAAATGTACCTGAAGATTACGTGCATAGAATTGGTAGAACTGGTAGAGCTGGTGCTAAAGGAGAAGCAATTTCTTTAGTATGTAGTGAAGAAACTGAATACCAAAAAGAGATTGAAAAAATCTTACGTCAAAAATTAAAAACAGAGGTTATTGAAGGTTATGAACCTACCGATACTGCTGGTCCTAAAAGAGCTGCCACTCAAAAAAAGAAATCAGGAAAAGGAAAGAAAAAAGGAGTTGGTGCTACACATAGAGGTGCTGTTGATAGAAAACCTAAAAAAGAACGTTCTAAAGATTCTTCAAATAACAATCAAGGAAGGTCGAGAAAACCTAAAAGTAATAATAGAAGACCAAAAAATAATTAATTTTAAAAAGGATGTTTATATAAACATCCTTTTTTTTACTTTTAAAGTAAAACTTTCATCCATTTATGGAACCCAATAAAGAGCTTCTTTTAAAATACATACAAACTGTTGTAAATAACGAATCTTTAAATTCGTTAATTCCAGAAATTATAGCGTTTTTCTCTTTAAAAAGACTTTCTAAAAACGAATATTATGTAGAAGAAGGTAAAATATGCAAATACTTTTGCTATATAGAAAGCGGAATTTTACAACATTCTATTCAAGTTTTAGGAGAAGAAAAAACCACCTATTTAGGATTAAAAAACTCTTGTACCGCCTCTTTAAAAAGCTTTTTACAACAAAAAATATCAAGAAAAAATATCAAAGCTTTAAGCGCTTGTAATTTATGGGTAATTTCTGTTGATGATTTTAAACAACTACTAAATAACAATAAAGCTTTCCATCAATTTTACTATAATTTAATTGAAAATCAGATTTTTTTAATTGATGATTATCGTATTGATTTACTCACGCTTACTCCCGAAGAACGGTATCAAAAACTATTAGCAAACGACACCACCTTATTACAAGAAGTTCCGCTACATTATTTAGCTTCTTTTCTCGGGATTTCTACTAGACATATGAGTAGAATTCGAAAAAATATAAAATAACGCCAAATGGCTAATATTTGCATGTAATCTTTCATTATTTTTGAAGAACATTATCAATTTTAATTGAATTATTATGAAATATAACCCAATAAATAGTCAGTTATTTATAAAAAATCGTAAAAACTTTATGGCGCAAATGAAGCCAAATAGTTTAGCTGTTTTTAATTCGAATGATATATATCCTGTAAGCGCAGATAGCACTTTACCTTTTGAGCAACATCGCGATATTTTCTTTTTAAGTGGAGTAGATCAAGAAGAAAGTATTTTAGTTGTTTTTCCTAATTGTCCAAAAGAAAATTTACGTGAAGTACTGTTTTTACGTGAAACTAACGAACACATTGCTGTTTGGGAAGGTGAAAAACTAACCAAAGAAAAAGCATTAGCTACAAGCGGAATAAAATCTGTTTTTTGGTTACAAGACCTAGAAAAAGTATTAGCAGAAATGATGGCTTTGGCCGATACTGTTTATATAAATACCAACGAGCATTATCGTGCATCTGTAGAAACTGAAACTCGCGAAGCTCGTTTTACAAAATGGTTATTAAACAAATATCCTGCACACTCGGTAGCAAAAAGTAATCCTATTTTACAGCGTTTACGTTCGGTTAAAGATCAAATTGAATTAGATTTATTACAACAAGCTTGTGATATTACCGAAAAAGGATTTAGACGTGTTTTAGATTTTATAAAACCTGGTGTTTGGGAATATGAAATTGAAGCAGAATTTATCCATGAATTCATCAGAAATCGTTCTAAAAAATTCGCTTATACGCCAATTATAGCTTCTGGTAACAATGCAAACGTATTACATTATATCGAAAACAATCAGCAATGTAAAGCTGGTGATTTAATTTTAATGGATGTTGGTGCAGAGTATGCTAATTACTCATCAGACATGACAAGAACTGTACCTGTTTCTGGTCGTTTTTCTGATAGGCAAAAAGCCGTTTATAACGCAGTAAACCGTGTAAAAAATGACGCTACAAAATTATTAGTTCCTGGAACTATTTGGGCAGATTATCATGTTGAAGTTGGTAAATTAATGACTTCAGAATTATTAGGTTTAGGTTTATTAGACAAAGCTGATGTACAGAATGAAGATAAAAATTGGCCAGCATATAAAAAATACTTTATGCATGGTACATCTCACCATATGGGGTTAGACACTCATGACTACGGATTATTACACGAGCCAATAGAAGCAAATATGGTATTTACAGTTGAACCTGGTATTTATATCCCAAATGAAGGTTTTGGTATTCGTTTAGAAGACGATGTGGTAGTTCAAGAAAAAGGAGAGCCTTTTAACTTAATGCGAAATATACCAATTGAAGTAGACGAGATTGAAGATATTATGAATAAGTAATAGCTTTTATTAAATTTAAAAATAGAAAAATCCCGCAAGTTTGCGGGATTTTCTTTTCTATATAAATAAGTTTACTTTACTGTTAAAGAATATTGTGGTGTTGGATTCAAAGGACAAAAATACACGTATTCTCCTTTTTTTAACGTTACTTTTTTAGAAGTAGATTTACTGTTGTTTTTTACTAAAGAAGTTACATATGCATCTTTAATATGGTTCTCTGCTTCTACTTTTCCTTTAGGTGCTAATACAAAACCTACATCATGTCCAACAGCATTGTTAGAAATTTCGAAAATATAAGTTCCTTCTTTTAAAGTCAACTCTTTTTGTGTGAACTCACCTTTTGTTTGTTCTAAAGCTACTGTTTTTACTTCTTGTGCATTTGCTTGAAAAGCAAAACCTGCTACTAATACTAAAATTGCAATAATTCGTTTCATTTTGATTTGTTTTTATAATTATTTATTTAAGGATTGAGTAGCCTTGTAGCCTATAATTATTATTATAGTTATGTCTCACGTATTACTACAAGAACTAACTCAAAAAAGTTTTTTAAGCGTTTACTGTAAATTTTCCTGCTTCTACACTTGGAAAATCTACTTCTGTTTCTGCAATATGATTAACGTAATTTGTTAACGTATTAGCAACTACATTTAATACAATTTCTAAAATATCACTATCGTTATAACCTGCTGCTTTTGCTGCTGCTAATTCTTCTGAACTTACATTTCCTCTATTTTTAGTAACGCTTTGCGCAAAATTTAATCCAGCTTGAACTTTAGCATCAGAAGATAATCCTTGTCTGTTTTGCTCAGTTTCTGCATCTGTTAATCCATTCATCTTTCCAATAGCTGTGTGAGCAGATAAACAGTAGTTACACTCATTTTCTTCAGCAATAGCTAATGCTAATTGTTCTCTAAATTTATTAGAAAAATTTCCGCTTGCAGTTAACTCACCTAAACTTAAATAAGTTTGTAAAGTAGCTGGAGAGTTACCAAATACTTTAATTAAGTTAGGTATAAATCCTAATTTATTTTGAACAGCATCAAACAATTCTTTTGATTTACCTGTTGTTGTTTCTGGGTTTAATGTTTCTATTCTTGTACTCATTTTTGTATGTTTTAAGGTTATTATTTTATTTAATCACAACTACATAATTCTCTATCTGAATTTTGCTCGTCGTATGTTTGATATCCCCAACAATTTGGGCATTGATAATTTTCTATTGTTTTCATCTTTTACTTTTAAATTAACCATGAAAACCATTGGTTAAAAATTCTGATACAAAGATGCGATGGAGATGAACCTTAAAAAATGGACAAAAGTTCCTAAGACTTGGACTTAAAAATAAAACTTTGTAAAATATTTTTATTTTTTAACCTATGTTAATTATTATATATATAATATGACCCGTTGTGCATTTTGATTTAAAGGATAAAAGTTGTCCATCTTGCTGAAAATCA